>CAYSTR010000141.1:0-6837 GCA_964433745.1 uncultured Oscillospiraceae bacterium
CGGATACTGCGCTGTCAGCGGCTGGGTGGACGACAGCACGGTACACTATATTGAGCTGGCACAGCTCATGTGCCGGGCGGGTGTAAAGAATATCATCTACACAGACATATCACGTGACGGTATGCTGTCGGGGCCCGATTTGTCAGGACTTAGCCGTCTGGCAGAGGCTACAGGTATAGACATCACGGCAAGCGGCGGCATAAAGGATATAGACGATATAAAGGCACTGTCAGAGCTTTCTATATACGGCGCTATCTGCGGAAAATCCATCTACAGCGGAACACTTGATTTAAAGGAGGCAATAAAATGCTCGCAAAACGTATAATCCCTTGTCTCGATGTTAGGGACGGACGTGTCGTTAAGGGTGTAAACTTTACATCAATTAAAGATGTGGGTGACCCTGTGGAGTGCGCTGCGGAGTACTCCCGTCAGGGTGCGGACGAGATTACATTCCTAGACATCACCGCCTCCCATGAGGGGCGCGGGACGATGCTAGAGGTCGTATCCCGCACCGCAAAGCAGGTGTTTGTACCGCTGACCGTAGGCGGAGGTGTGCGTTCGGTGGAGGATTTCCGTGCTCTTTTACGTGCCGGAGCGGACAAGGTATCGGTCAATTCCGCCGCAGTAAAGGACGAGACCTTGATATCCCGCGCCGCCGACCTGTGCGGCAGTCAGTGTGTCGTTGTAGCGATAGACGCAAAACGCGACAGTTCGGGACGGTACATCGTCACGATTAACGGCGGGCGCATTGAAACGGATATGGATGCACTTGTCTGGGCAAAACGTGTGGAGGAGCTGGGAGCGGGAGAGATTCTTCTCAACTCCATCGATACCGACGGAACAAAAAAAGGCTTTGATCTTGAAATGACCAAAGCCGTAGCCGATATTGTGGGAATCCCTGTAATAGCATCGGGAGGCGGCGGTTCACTGGCACACTTCGCCGATGTATTCAACAGCACCGGCGCAGATGCCGCTCTCGCCGCAAGTCTGTTTCATTACAGGGAGCTTACCATCCCTATGGTAAAGGACTATCTGCGGGAGCAAGGCATTGTGGTGCGAATGTAGGGTGGATCCTCTACTTTCCCAGTTCATAAGCTCTCTTGATACATGCCGAAAATGCATGGGCAAAAATGGCTTGCAGATCGTCCTTATAGAACGATTCTAGAGCCGCTATTGTTGTACCGCCTTTGGACGATACCTGTGCAATCAACTCGTCTAAGGGCTTGTTTTGTTCGAGCATCATTTTAGATGCACCTAGTAACGTCTGTGCGAACAGACGTTTTGCCGCTTCAAAGTCAAGCCCGGTGTCCTTAGCATACTCCGCCGCGTATTTCGTAAAAAGATAGACAAACGCAGGACTGGAGCCGTTAACCGGAATGACCTCGCACATTTTGTCGCAGGGTATCTCCTCACACAGCCCCGAGGCCTCGAATATGCGCCTAACGAACGAAAACTCTTCGTCCGAGACATGAGGGCTTCGTCCCATCGCTGTCGCCCCATAGCCGATTAGAAGCGGTGTATTGGGCATGACAGGGATGATTTTGTTTGTCCTTTTATGAAGCCCCTCAAAAAGACGATCGTACGATACCCCCGCCATAATCGAGACCATTACCTTGTCCTCGGTCACATGCGGGGTTATCTCTTCAAGCAATGAAGGAGCATCCTGCGGCTTGACACAGAGGAAGATAAATGAGCACGTCCGAACAAGGGTACATGCATCAGGACATACCGTCACGCCGATTAGTCCGTCTGTCTGGGACGTGAACCTGTCAAATACGCAGATGTCGCCTGTACCCGCCGCTTTGGCCGCTTGTATAATCGCCTTTGCCATGTTTCCTACGCCTAAAAAGCCTGTCATTACACTGCTCCTCAATATCCAAATATGCCCTCAAGGCTGTCATCATTCTCGACAAACCCCTCGTATACATTTATAACGCGGTAGTCGTCCATTGAATCTCTCACTATAACGGTATCGATACCCGCATTTATTATTAGCCGCTTGCACATGGCACATGGGTTTGTCCCCGAAACCAGCTCATGTGTCTTATAGTCCACACACACAAGGTATAGTGTCGCGCCAATCATATCGTTTCTGGCAGCGGAGATGATGGCGTTTGCCTCGGCATGTACCGACCGGCACAGCTCATACCGCTCACCCTTGGGGATGTTCAGCCGCTCCCTGTTGCAGTAACCTAAATCGGTGCAGTTTTTGCGTCCTCTGGGTGCTCCCACATATCCCGTGGCGATTATCTGGTCATTGTTTACAATGATTGCACCGAAGTTTCGGCGCACGCAGGTGCAGCGCTCGGACACCGTCATGGCTATATCTAGGTAGTAATTTGTCTTGTCCCGCCGTTTGTTATGTACATCCATAATCTCACTTCCTTTTAAGAATATTATATCATACAATAAAAAAAATGCAACCGGATATTGCATTGCTGTGTAGACAGGCTTATAATGGTCTTATTAACATAATGCAGGGAGGAAATGAGCATGACGACAGAAAAGCTCCCGCTGTGGGAGGATTTAAAAAGCAAAGCGTACTACGTAAAATATCTGCCCGACCATGTTTTGCCGCCGGAATGTGCAAGGAAGCGTCCGGCTGTCGTCATATGTCCGGGCGGGGCATACATGTTCACGTCCGACAGAGAGGGAGAGCCTGTGGCGATGGAGTATCTCTGTGAGGGGTATGCGGTGTTTGTGCTTCACTACTCAACCCTTGACATGGGGGAGGTCACACACCCCATCCCTCTCATGGACATTGCAAAGATGATGCTGACCATCCGGCAGAATGCCAATGAATGGAACATAGACCCGGACAAAATAGCCGTGTGCGGCTTCTCGGCGGGCGGGCATTTATGCGCAGAGCTGTCGGTACACTGGCGGGATAAATACCTGTCAGATAAGCTTCAAGCAAGTTCAGACATGCTAAAGCCCAACGCAGCCATTTTGTGTTATGCACTTCTTGATCTCACCTATCAGATGGATGCTCTAAAAAAGCGCGAGGACGCTAAAATACCTTTTCCCGGTTCTGACGTGACACCGGAGGGACTTTTTTTACAGTGTACACATTCACTTATGGGAGGGTGTGATGAGGAGCGGCTTCGCAAGGTTAGCTCTCTTAATTATATAGCTTCGCATACTCCGCCGACTTTTATATGGCACACCTTTGAGGACGGTCTCATATACGCCGGAAATCCGCTTAGATATGCGCTGGGACTGTATGACGCGGGTGTACCGTGCGAGCTTCACATATATGAAAAGGGCGCGCACGGACTGTCTCTTGCGACCTTGGCAACTGCCAATAATGCAGACATGATAAACCCGGATGCTGCCCGATGGATGGAGCTATCTAAACGCTTTCTGGCACGACATTTTAATCTATAATGCAAAAGGACTGCCACATACCGGCAGTCCTTTTTCTGTTAATAATTCCGTCTGCGAAGCCTTACCAGAACGATTGCGGCTATCATTACACAAAGACAAGTCCCGATGACCGCTGCACCTTCCCATGTGCTTGCACGTTTCCCTAGCTGCTGTGCCATTCCGTCCGGCGATACGACGGCAAAGACCGGTCCTCCGCCGAAATTACCCTGTACAAACATGCCCTCGCCCTTGTTTGACACAATACCTTCAAGGAGCGATAACTGTTCCTCGTTTATACCCACATCAATAAGCTTTTCTCGTATCTCGTCGGTTATTTCCCCGTTTGCTTCTGCCAACAGAGCCATAGCCTTTTCCATTATCTCCCTATCTGGCATCCCTCCACCGAGAGGATTGCCGCCTGGCGGGTTTCCTCCGGGTGGGTTGCCGCGCATTCCGCCCATCATTGAGCCGAGAGAGGATATATCTATCCCATCTGCCGATATGAGCTTATCGGGATTTTTACCCTGCTGTTCTGTTGTGGACGGAACACTGCCGTCTAACTGACCGTTAATGCTCTCTGCCCGTAGATTACCCACCTTAACAAAGGTGTCAAGCGACGATTTATACTGCTCGTATGTGCAAAACTTAGTCGGATCGCTCTGTACATATGTATCTATGAGTGTGCTTAGTTTATTAATCTTTTTTTCAAACTTTCCGTCCGCAAAATATCTGTCCATAAGCTCCTTTAGGTAAGTGTGGTAACGCTCTAGATATTCAGGATTGCTAAGAAGCTTGTCAATGAGCGGACGCTGCTCCATCGTCACACCGCTTACCGGTGTATCTATGGGGAAGTTGACCATAGAGGAGGCATCTCCTGTCTGGAAGCCGCCCCAAGCCAGATTGTAGTCCCACGGCAGGATGGAAAGCTTTCCGCCGCGTTCATAGATATAGTAGTTCTGCGCCATACCGGACGAGTAGCTGTCCAGATTTACCGTCACCGTATGCGCCGCCAGATAACGGAGTATCTGGTCAACATCAAAGTAGGTCTCTAGGTCTCTGCCCTCGGACAGTGCCTTTAGCGCTTCAATAATCCTTTTATTGTCTTTGTCGCTGCTCTTACCGACCGCATTCTCGAATATGCTGGCATAACTGTCAACACTGTCGTCTGTGTATTCAAGACTGCCGCCGCCGCCTGAATTACCGCCTATTGCTATAACCTGATCGCGAACTACACCGTCTTGCGGGGGAGTCTCCTGCGGGGGAGTCTCCTGCGGGGGAGTCTCCTGCGGGGGAGTGTCCTGCGGGGGAGTGTCCTGCGGGAGAGGGAAACCGCCGCCGTTTACCGGAGGCTGTCCCCTACCTGGTCTGCCCTGTCCACCTGGAGCTTGTCCACCCGGAGCTCCTTGAGCCGGCGGTCCCGCCGGAGCGTTCTCTATCGCCATTTGTCCTTTAATTTGACCGTCACCCGCATTAAACTCAAACATTTCTACCGGATTGCCGCCTCTAATATCGAAATCCTTGTTACCGCCCATGCTCATCTTGACATTGTAAAGCATCCCGGAGGTATCTCCGGACACACGCTGTTCATATGCATCGCCGTACGCCTCGACCGCAAGGTAGAGTCCCCATTCCGCACCGTTTAGCTTTATCTGCGCAAACCCGAAGTATGGTGCATCCACCCCAATCTCGCGCATGAGCTCATACGAGACATACTCTTTCATGTAGGTATAGTCGCCGACCATGTTGTTGAGCACAAAGCTCTGCAATCCGAAACAGGTCTGCCCTTTTACATACTCGTCAAACTTTAGTCTGAAGCTATAACGGTCACTGTCGGAGGAAGCCACCTGCGACAGACTGGAATTGCCCTTGGGACGTATACCCACATTTGAAAACTTCTTACCGTTTACCACCACATCCACCATGATATACTCCTCGGACATGGCATTATCCAGCATGGACTGCCAATCGGATTCATTTGCAATAATCTCGACCGACATTATCCCATCCACAAACAGCTTTTGTGCATATTCGGGCGCAGTCATCACCGTGTCTTTAACGGTACTGCCGTCTGCAAACGCAACAAGCATAAAGCTCAACACCAGCGCCAAAACAACTGCCAAAGCCGTGACAATATTTATAAATCGTGAGCTTATCAAACCCTCACCTCCCCATATACCCTAATTAGGACATATACTCTCCGTTGAAGCTGACAAGCGTCGCATTTCTAACACCCTTGACCGACAAAAGCTCGTTTATAAGCTTTGCTGACATATCGATTAACCGCACCTCGACCGTCAGCTCAATACCCTCTGCTGATACAGTCTTTGACTTAATAAGCATCTTCTTGGTTTTGCTCTTAATCATAGCCGCCGCATGGGTTTCTGCCTCATCGTCATCTAAGCTCATGACAATTATGTATGGTGTATCGCTGCTTTTCTTATTGACAAATATGAGCATAATAAGTCCGATAAAGACAGAACCTATGACCGCAAGAGGGATAAGCCCCGCACCAATGACAATTCCGGCAGAAATAGCCCAGAAAAGAAACGCAATGTCCAGCGGCTCTTTTATAGCCGTCCTGAAACGGACTATAGAGAGAGCACCAACCATACCCAGAGATAGGATAATGTTTGAAGTGACGGCTAGAATGATGAGCGTAGTAATGAGTGTCATTGCCATTATGGATATGCCGAATGAAGCCGAATACATAACTCCTGAAAAGGTCTTTTTGTAGACATAGAAGATAAAAAGACCCACGGCAAAGGAAAGTATTAGACTGATTGCCACATCCAGAATGGAAAACTCTACCGCTTTCTCCAGAAAACTGCTCTTAAAAATGTCATTAAACGTCATATAACTTTCTCCTTAATATTATATCATTCGTGCCGCCGCGTACTTTGAGAATGCCGTGCTCTGCCTGTCGGAGAGGGAACACAGTCCTCTTATAATCTCCGGGAGGAATGCGTCATACTTCACCTCCAGTATGATGGTCTCGGGGATGGGAACGGATATTAGCTGCTCATTTAGAAACTGCTTTACGTCTGTGGTTGTCCTTATCTCGTGGTCTAGTGTAATACGCACATTGCCTGCCGGAAAAACATATGCCTCTCGCTTATACTCAACGATGTTTTTTGGGTGCAGCTGCTGAAAGCTGAGCTTTGCATAGAACTCCAGAAGAAGTGGGTCTCCCCTTGCCTTTAGCGCATCATACCGTCCGCCGAGAAGCTCCTCGCACTCCTCACGCGTTATAACCGCACTGTCCTTATAGCAAAGACCGCTCTTTTTTCGCTTCTTTTCAAGCCTTATAAAGCTCGTATCACCGTTATAGAACCGCAAGCGGAACTTCTCTCTATCGTCTACGCCGTCCAGCTTTTCTCTTAGTGCCTTATCATAAGGATTATCAAAATAAAGACTTCGCACGAGATAGCCGCCGCCCGGTCTAGAATGCTCGTCTGGCTTAGTAACGAGAGG
>CAYSTR010000142.1:0-6823 GCA_964433745.1 uncultured Oscillospiraceae bacterium
AGCCGTTACCCCACCACTCGTTATTCTCCGGTATCTCATGAAACTGCGGAAGATACATAGCAATTAATTTGAGCATAAATACTCCTTAAAGGCACTATCTATTCTTACCTTATATTATATCAATAAAATATGAAAAGTAAATAAGATAAATGTAGGTTTATTATTTTTAGAGCTTAATAGTGTATAATAAAAATAAACCCCTTTATTAAGGAGCAGATAATGCAGGCGTTTTATTTTTTAGTAGCACTATTGGCCTCTGCCATTGGTGCAATTAGCGGAATCGGCGGCGGGGTCATCATTAAGCCTGTTTTGGATGCTGTGTCCGATATGAGCCTATCCCAGATTAATCTATTATCCTCCTTCGCTGTACTTAGTATGTCGGTGCTTTCGCTTTTAAGGAACGGCAGGTCTAAGGGCGGTTCACACAGACGAAAGGCATTTATGTTAGCCGCAGGTGCATCATGCGGAGGATTGTTCGGCAAAGCGCTCTTTTCCACTATGGACAATGCACTGTCCGACCCCTCGGTAGGGTTTATAATCCAAAACCTGTGCCTTATACTAATAAATACCGCAGTGCTTGTTTATATGTATAATAAAGGTAAAATACGCCCGGTTAATCTTACGAATCCTGCGCTGACAGTCATGGCGGGGCTGGTGTTAGGTCTTATTTCGTCTTTTCTCGGAATCGGGGGAGGACCTATAAACATTGCCGTCATAAACCTTTTATTTTCAATGCCGCCGAAAAAGACAGTACTGTGCTCGCTTTTCATCGTAATGCTCTCACAGGTGACGGGACTTTTGACGCTGACCGTCACAGGATTCCCGCAGACAGATATTATAACGCTCGTATTAATGTGTCTCGGAGGTATTGCCGGAGCGTTAATCGGAGGCAGCATAGCTAAGATAATAAAAGAGCAGACAGTGGCAATGGTGTTTACATCGCTCACCTATCTGCTCATTACATTAAACATCCTAAATCTCGTAAAGTATCTAGCTTAGTTCTACTTTGCAAAGGTATACGTTCCAATCTGCTTAACAACAGGGCGGGACTTTAAAGAATTGCTAACAGTTTTATCGGCGTTATAGAAGTAGACTGCACCGCCTGACGGATCCCATCCATTTAGCGCATCGCGGGCGGCATTGTAACAGCTGTCCTTGACAGGCTTGTCCAGCTGACCATTGTTCACGCTCCCAAAAGCACCCTGTTGATAAATAACTCCGCCTATTGTAGAGGGAAAAGACGGATGGCGAACGCGGTTTAGCACCACAGCGCCCACAGCAACCTGTCCCTCGTATGATTCTCCCTTTGCTTCTGCATTAATAATTTTCGCCAGCAGCTGATAGTCGTTACTGCCTGTGATACCCGCCGATTCTCCCTTATTATCAATACCCATGGCCTTTAGTGTACGCGCTCCGGCAACACCATCCGCTGTTAGACCGTTCTTTCGCTGAAAGCTGCGCACCGCCGCATCGGTCTGCTTGCCGAAGATACCGTCCACCGCACCGTAATACAGTCCCAGTGACTTGAGCTTTTGCTGTATCAGCCTAACCTCTTCACCGCGTGAGCCTATTTTTGAGAACACCTGTGCGGTTTCGTAGCTCTCGTTTCGTGCCGTCACCATGACTACAGATATGACAAATACGCCCAGTGCGACGATAAATACCACCTTGAGCAGCTCCAGTATATCAAACTTAAATCTTTTCATAAAAATAACCTCCCTAGAGGTTATTTTATATTACTGACATGGTAAATATACTCGTTTAAGGCAAATTTCACCGTACTTTTTTTACGGCGTATACGCTGACCTCACTCCTGTTGTTGAAAAGCTGCCGTACGCCCTTAATCGTATACTCCCGCTCCAAGAGTGACAGGGCTGTCTTTGTGCAGTCGAGCTGTTTTCGTTCGGGGAGCTTTAATGTCATGAAGAGCATCCCGCCGGGGACAAGATATCTGCTCATATCCAGCATGAGCCGCGAGGACTCCATGTGTGACATCTTCATGTCGTTGACCATCATGTCAAAACGCCCATTCTCACTGGGGAAGCTCTGCACCATCCCCTTAAAATGCGTTACACCGTACATATTAAGTACCCGAGGGTCTAGCGCGGAAGGGTCTACCGCTGTTACACGCAGCCCCATTTGAGCTAATATTCTCGTCCACCCGCCCGGTGCTGCACCTAAATCAAGGGCACGTCCCGACGCGGGCAGTTTTATGGAAAAGGTCTCGATTCCCTCTAATAGCTTAAACTCGGCACGGCTTATCACATCGTCCAATGCCTTGAACCGGCGCATACCACCGTTGTGGCTAGAGAGGTTTTGACTGCCGGTGGACAGTCCCACCAGTACACAGTCCTGCTTAAAGTAGAGGGAGATTATCTCGTCCGGATTTTTTCTGTCGTTTGTGAACCCCTGCTTTATGAGCCGCTCGGTCAGTGCATGTGCTGTATCGCGGATGGTATTTCCCGCTATGAGCCCTCTTGCCTGCACAGAAAAGCTGTTACCGCGTGCCGGCACTAATGGCAGGTCTATGAGGGTGTGAAAGGGTAGGGTGTACTGCACAGGAAATATGTGCCGGACAAAGATGGGGGGAACGGATAACTTACCGTAAAGCTCTTTTATGCCGGAGGGCAGGGACAGAATCAAACAACCCGGTTCAAGCCGTTCGGTCACCCTAGCGCCTATATCCAGCTTTTGTATCTCGTTTATGGCTATAGATTCGGACTTGTCCTGACAGGACATGACAATATGCTCCAAGCTGCACCGCCTTATTGATTGGTATGATAAAATTTTATACCTTATTCTGGGAATTGTCAATAGCCGGACAGCTTAATACATGTAGGGGCTTATCCTCCCGGCGGCACTTGTCTATGACATAGGCAGTGCCCCGGCTCTTTCCGTCCCAAACAGCGATGACAAGGTCAGCATACGAGATTATGAGGTCGTTTCGTCGTAGGGGGGCAAATCTGCCGTATCTGTTATAGTCCGGCAGAAACTCGGTCAGCTTTATGCCGTTTTTGAGAGCATACCGTCTGGCGCACATGTCTATTCCCCTTGCGCCTCCCGAGACAATCTCATCTGTATCTGCGGGGAGGTATCTCTCGATACTCTCAATGGAAAGTCCTCGAGAACCTATAATTGCAACCCTCATGCTATCACCTCTATTAAGAAGTATACCATAGTACAGCTATAAAATCAAGTGCAAATTATATATGTATAAATTACTTATAAAATACCCTACAATAAATGAGGGTGATTTTATGTTTAGGGTTAAAAAAGACGAATATATAAACAAAACCTTTCGCTTTAAAAAAGAGCTTTTGGACGAGCTGAATCAATGTGCATCGGACAATAATATCTCTTTAAATGCAATAGTAGCGCAGTGCTGCCGGTATGCGCTGGATAATATGGCAAATAAAGGTAAAGATAGTGACGGCGAAATGTCCTAAAGCGGGGGATATATTTTTGTCGTTTTGTGTCTAATAACAAATTTAAAAAAAGACTTGAAAAATTATGAAAACAGCCTTATAATAGAAAGGATGAATTAAAAAAGGAGTGTGCTAAACGAATGCCCAGACGCACAGATATTGAGAAGGTAATGATCATTGGCTCCGGTCCTATTATTATTGGACAAGCGTGTGAATTTGATTATTCCGGCACACAGGCATGTAAAGCGTTACGCGGATTAGGGTACAAGATTGTGCTCGTTAATTCCAATCCAGCCACTATTATGACAGACCCGGAGACAGCGGACGCGACCTATATCATGCCGCTGAATGTAGACAATTTAACCGAAATTATCAAACAAGAAAGACCAGATGCGTTATTGCCTAATTTAGGCGGACAGTCGGGTCTTAATCTTTGCTCCGAGCTTGCTAAAGCCGGTGTTATTGATAAGTACGGTGTCAAGGTTATCGGCGTGCAGATAGATGCTATCGAGCGCGGCGAGGACAGAATTGCTTTTAAAGAGACCATGAAAACGCTAGGTATAGAGATGGCACGCTCCGAACCTGCCTACTCTGTGGATGAAGCACTCGCTATTGCAGAGCGTCTCGGTTACCCGGTAGTCGTGCGTCCCGCCTACACCATGGGCGGCGAGGGCGGCGGTCTCGTTTACAATGTCGAGGAGCTAAAGACGGTTGCAGGGCGCGGTATAGCCGCTTCGATGGTAGGACAGGTGCTCATTGAGGAGTCCGTCTTAGGATGGGAAGAACTGGAGCTAGAGATTGTCCGCGATGCCAACAACAAGATGATAACCGTCTGCTTTATCGAGAACATTGACCCCATGGGTGTACATACCGGCGACAGCTTCTGTGCCGCTCCCATGCTCACCATCTCAAAGGAGCTGCAACAGCGTTTGCAAACCTATGCTTATAAGATAGTTGAGTCCATAGAGGTCATAGGCGGAACTAACGTACAGTTTGCCCATGACCCGGTGACCGACCGTGTTGTCGTCATCGAGATTAACCCGCGAACCTCCCGCTCATCCGCTCTGGCATCCAAAGCGACCGGCTTCCCGATTGCACTGGTCAGCTCACTGTTGGCGGCAGGGCTTACCCTTGACGAGATTCCCTACTGGCGCTGCGGTACATTGGACAAGTACGAGCCGTGGGGTGACTATGTAGTTATCAAGTTTGCCCGCTGGGCGTTCGAGAAGTTCAAGGATTCAGAGGACAGATTAGGTACACAGATGCGCGCCGTGGGCGAGGTCATGAGTATCGGTAAAAACTATAAGGAAGCGTTCCAGAAAGCCATACGCAGTCTGGAGACGGGACGTTATGGTCTCGGCTTTGTCAAGGGCTACGACCAAATGAGCCTGGACGAGCTTCTAAGTATGCTAAAATTCCCCACCAGTGAGCGACAGTTTATCATGTACGAGGCACTTAAAAAAGGTGCGGATATTGAAACTCTGTTTTCACTCACCTCCATAAAGCGCTACTTCCTGGAGCAGATGAAGGAGCTCGCGGATGAGGAACTGAAGCTGCTCTCGTATAACGGAAAAACCCTGCCGGACGAGCTTTTAAAGCAGGCGAAGCTAGACGGCTTCTCCGACCGTTATATAGCGCGTCTTACAGGCATGTCCGAGGATGCGGTACGTACACAGCGCATAAAGATGGGCGTTTGTGAGGGTTGGGAAGCAGTACCTGTCAGCGGCGTGGATAATGCCGCCTACTACTACTCGACATACAATGCTCCCGACAGCTCACCTGCTCCTTCAAATAAGCAGAAGATTATGATATTAGGCGGAGGCCCTAACCGTATAGGACAGGGTATTGAGTTTGACTACTGCTGTGTTCATGCGGCGTTTGCTCTGCGCGAGTTGGGTTATGAGACAATCATAGTCAACTGTAACCCCGAAACGGTTTCCACCGACTATGATACATCGGACAAGCTCTACTTTGAGCCGCTCACACTAGAGGATGTTCTCGCGATATACGAGAAAGAGAAGCCGCTGGGTGTCATAGCACAGTTTGGCGGTCAGACCCCGCTGAACCTTGCGTTCGAGCTTGAAAAGAACGGCGTAAAGATTCTCGGGACATCCCCTGATGCTATCGATCTGGCAGAGGACAGGGGGCGCTTCAATGCCATAATGAAAGAACTGGGTATCCCCATGCCCGAGTCCGAGATGGTAATAAATGCGGATGAAGCACTGAAAGTAGCAAAGACTCTGGGTTATCCGCTCATGGTGCGCCCGTCCTATGTCCTAGGCGGACGCGGCATGGAGATAGTGCGCGACGAAGAGAGCCTGGTGCGCTATATGAACGCGGCCGTAGGCGTGACCCCCGACCGTCCCATACTGGTGGACAGATTCCTAGAGAACGCCATTGAGGTGGAAGCGGATGCAATCTCAGACGGCGTGAATGTGTTTGTTCCTGCGGTCATGGAGCACATCGAGCTTGCGGGTATCCACTCGGGCGACTCGTCCTGTGTCATTCCCTCGATTAACATATCAAAAGAACACCTCGACACAATCACCGACTACACCAAGCGTGTGGCTAAGGCTTTGGGTGTGTGCGGTCTCATGAACATGCAGTACGCCATAGCAGACGGTAAGGTATATATGCTGGAAGCCAACCCCAGAGCATCGCGAACTGTTCCTTTAGTGTCTAAGGTGTGTAACATCAAGATGGTCAGCATAGCAACCAAGATTATTACAGGTACACTTACCGGTAAGGCCTATGACTTCTCCACCCTCAAGCATGGTGTCATAAAGCACTACGGCGTAAAGGAAGCGGTGTTCCCCTTTAACATGTTCCACGAGGTTGACCCGGTACTAGGTCCTGAGATGCGCTCTACCGGCGAGGTGCTTGGCCTGTCGGACAACTTTGGTGTAGCGTTCTACCGCGCACAGGAGGCGACACAGGTGAGGATTCCGCTGTCGGGCACGGTGTTTATCAGCGTAAACGACCTCGACAAGCCGGAGGTTGCGGACGTGGCGCGTGACTTTGAGCGTCTGGGCTTTAAGATTCTTGCGACAAAGGGTACTTATGATATCATCAGTGCCGCAGGGATTAATGCTACTCCGGTCAGCAAGCTCAATGAAGGCAGACCCAACATCCTAGACGAGATAACAAACAAGCGTGTGAACATAGTCATCAATACCCCCATCGGAAAGAAGAGTATAGATGATGACAGCTATATCCGCAAGGCGGCGATAAAGAATAAGCTTTGCTATATTAGTACACTGGCAGCGGCACGTGCGAGTGTCAAGGGTATCATGGCAATGCAGAACACTACAGGTATTAAGGCAAAGTCCCTACAGGCATATCACAGTGAGATAATGTAGTAATACTCTCGATTAAAGGTAAAAGCGTAAAAAAACCGC
>CAYSTR010000143.1:0-6816 GCA_964433745.1 uncultured Oscillospiraceae bacterium
CTTGAGCATGTCAAGCCCCAGCGGCAGATGGTCGCAGTGCCATTCCAGCAGTCCTGTCGGGATGATAAATACAGGCATCCTTGCCTTCGCGTCCAAAAACTGCTCAGGAAGCATGTGTTCATAATGATAAATCATATAGCACCTCCGCGTTTTTATGTAGGTACTGCTCTGCCAGGTATCGCTTGTTACACGAAACAGATTGAAGCACCCGATTCAAGCAGTCAAGATTCATGAAATGTGCTCCGATAAACTCCTCAACAGTTGTTGCATCACTGCTGAACATTATTTTATGTGCCGGAACAAGCCCAATCCACCCGCGCAGCACATCTGTCAGCACCATCGGCGACTGCAGCACTAGCCATGATATATCCAGATATACATTTTTATAGTTTCTCGCAAGATACCCCGCTTCTTGTGCGTAGGGGTAACAGTGCAGCAGGATAAAGTTCACCTTTGGATAGGCTTCAATCACCGTCCTTAGATACGCTGGATTGCTTTCGGGCAGATTAGCCATACCGGTATGAATCTGGTATGGCAGACGGTATGTTTGCGCACATTCCAGAATGAGGGTGTGAATATAGTCCTGCCAGATGAGCTTATTGCCGTTTTGCAGTGCATATTCCGCTTGTTTCTCACTAGGTAGGGTGAAGTTAATGGTACGTGTATAGGCTTGCAGCTGCTTTATTGCAGATACATTCTGCCGCCTAAGCTGACTAAAGACATGAGCGACAGTGGCCTTTACATCCTCTACGCTATTGTAAGCCGTCTCACAGCACTCTCTTATATGACTGAAATTAAGCTCATTTACGTTATTAATTCCCATAATATCATCTACACGCAGAATAGGTGAGCAGAGTGTCCTCTCATCTGGTGAGGGTATGAGTCCGCGGTTCTCTAGGTAGCCAAGATGCACAGGTTTTAAGCCGGTGCGCAGATTAATCCTTTCACCTTGCACCCGCAAGAAGGTATAAATGCCCCTTTTGTAGGCTGCGGTGACAGATTCGTTCAACTTGAGTGATAAGTGCGGTTGTTCCGCCGCTTCATCAAGAGATATGCCGTGAATCTGCTTACAGCCGGTATTGACTGCTATGTACTGACCGGTGTTTCTGCAGCGCATCAGAAACGGTATTAATCTTTTGAACCAGTTAAGCCTTTGTTCGTTATTCATGCTCTGATAGCTGCCCTGCTCGTAGATGGGACACCCACAGACATAAAGCAGGTAGGAGAAATATGGGCTAAACAAAACATCTGCCAATGTGGCTTGTGTAGCGTCTATGTCCGCAACGACATCTGACATAAAGATACCGTCGGCATACATTCCGAGATAACTCAATGAGCCGACATGGTGATGTGTGTCGATGATATCAAGATCATATAAATCCATCCTTTTACCCCTTAACAGAGCCTAATACGATACCCTTGACAAAATATTTCTGCACAAAGGGGTATGCAATCAGAACCGGTATCAGCGCAATAAACATCTGTGCCGCTAATAGCGTACGGTCGTTTACGTTGCGCAGAAGCAGTGCTTGCTCTAGGTTATTTATGTCCCTGTTTACGCTCATAGAGAACAGGTAGGTTTGCAGCGGATACTGTTTGATATTCAGGTAGATAAGACCGGTAAAATAGTCATTCCAGTGCCCAACGGCAGAAAACAACGAGACTGTGGCAATGACGGGTGTGCTGGTGGGGACTATAATTTGTGTAAGGATTCTGCAGAAACCGGCTCCGTCTATGAGCGCCGCTTCCTCCAGTGAAGCAGGTAACATGCGGATAAAATTCATCATAAGTACCACGTTGAACACCGGCACCAGTCCGGGCAGGATTAGCACGAGATAGTTATTGAGCAGTCCTAAATCCTTAATCAATAGATATGTAGGCACCAGTCCGCCGTTAAATAACATGACAAACACGACTATACATATGACAGCGGTCCGCCCGGGTAAATCGTGGTTTGTTTTACTCAAGGGATATGCCATGAGCAGCGTTACCGTGACATTGAGAAAGGTTCCGGCAGCCACACGCAGGATGCTCACGATAAACGACTTGAGAAAGTCCATCTGTCTCAATACAATGGAGTATGAGTCGAGGGAAAACTCCCGCGGCAGAAAGAAAACAGTCCCCTTTGACACCTCACTTTGGGACGAGAGGGAGATAGCCAGAATATTAATAATGGGGATCAAGCATAACAAAGCTAATAAAGCCATAAATACATAGATAAAAATGAGGAATACCGAAAAAGGAGTAATTTTTAGCCTGCGCATATTTACACCCCTTAGAATATTCTGTAGTCCGAGAACTTATATGCCAATGTGTAGGAGACAGACAACAAAATCAGCGATACCACCGATTTTAAGAGACCTACCGCTGTTCCCAGAGAATAGTTAAAGTCCTTTAGTGATATGCGGTAAACGAAGGTATCTATAATGTCACCCGTTTGGTAGACGAGCGGGTTATACAGATTAAATACCTGATCAAAGTTTGCGTTGAGTATGCCGCCTATGGCGAGGATGGATGTCAGCACAACCATAGGCATAATGCCCGGCAGCGTCACGTGCAGCGTGGATTTTAGCCAGCTTGCGCCGTCTATCTTGGCGGCCTCATATAACCCTAGATCGATTGATGTAATCGCCGCTAAGAATATGATAGAGTTGTAACCAAAGTTCTTCCATATGTCGCTTGTAATGAGCACCGTACGAAACCAATCGTTGCTCCCAAGAAAATAGATAGGCTCTCGACCCAGCATCTGTAGTATGGAATTTACAAAGCCGCCGTCCATGCTCAGCATATTTTTCAGTATACCGCCCAGTATAACCCAGGAGATAAAGAAGGGAAGATAGATTATCGTTTGGACTGCTTTTTTGTACCAAAGCTTACGTATCTCGTTTAGAAGGATGGCAACGGTAATAGGAATTGGAAAGTTGATTACAATCTTACATACTGCAATGATCAAGGTGTTCCCCATTACCTTATATGTATCGGGCATTGCAAACAGGTATTTGAAGTATTTAAACCCCACCCATTCGCTCCCTAAAATGCCCTTAGACGGCATAAAGCTTTTAAAGGCTATCGTAATGCCGTACATGGGAAGAATCTGAAAAATAATTATAGCAAGCAACCCCGGAATTAGCATTAAATAGAGCACAAGCTTGCCGCTCATACGTTTTTGTAAGCTCCTCATATGCCCCTCCTTACTAAAGACCTACAGGGGGAAACAAACCTATAACAAGCTGCTTGCCCCCCTGATATTTCATTGTTTTAGAATACTAATGGCTATCACTTCAAAGCTAGCCCCGGGCTGGCTGCGACAGCGTCATTAATTTCCTTTATAATGTCGTCCCCGCCTAATGCGCGGTAATCCGCAATAAACTTGTCATAAGCAGATACGTCATCTAACCCGCTGATTATACGAATAATGACTTCGTCGGTCATCTTTTCCAGAATCGAGCCCTGCGACCGCATGGTTTCGGTAGGAGGACCTACATAAGCCTCAAACACATAACTTGAGGTCGGGTACTGTTCGTGTATACCTAAGGAATTGATGAATATATCATAGAATTCGCGTTTTATGATCGGGTCTGCCTCACTGTCCTTTTTCAGTATTTCATATGCCTGCATGTGTACCTGGTACTGAGGGTTCTTCGGGTCAAAACTCGGGTCGTCAAGCGCTTTCTTCAGGGGTGTGGAATCAAAGAAAAGCGGATCCTGGAACTGCATTAATGCCCAGTTGTTGATATTAAAGCCCGCATACTCCGGCATGTTGCTCAGCTCTCGCGACTTGAGCAGATACGCATTGCCGGCATAATCAGTAGACAGCATGTTGTTTGCTATGACTGTAATGACCTCGGGGTTAGCGTAACCCTTTCTCACACCAAAATAGGCAGTAACCGGGAACTTCACATATGGTCTGTATTCACCGGTCAATGTGCTTGCGGGGATCTTTGCTTGAATCCACTCTACGCCCTCTTTATAGGTTGTGTCAAAGCCGGGGTCTACCGGCTTCCAGAATACACCCATCCACATACCTATCTTACCGGCAGCAACACTTTCATCCGCCTGCATAAAATCCTTAGACGCCCATTCCGGGTCGATGCCGCCCATTTTATAGAGGTCTTGCAGCAGCTTCAGCGCATTTTTTATGTCCGGATTAAGTAATCCCAACGTAATATTGCCGTCTGCATCAAACTGTGTGCGAAACGGGTAGTACCCCATGGAGTTTGCAACTATCCCGAATGTATCGAGGAGAGAGACACGCACATTCTTATCAATCGGAAGCCCGTATGTGTCGTTATTACCATTGCCGTCCGGGTCCTCCTTCGTAAACCTTTCGGCAAGCAGAAACACCTCTTCCATTGTCTTAGGGACAGCTGCACCTATCTTTTCAAGCCAATCCTTTCGTATCCAGAGCGTGTTCAGCGAACCCTCGACATTGGAGGTAGCGGGAATACCGTAAATCTTGCCGTCGCGCATAACCGGTTTAAACAATGCGCCGTCAAAGCAGTTGAACTTCTCGAACACATCGGGGGACATGTACTTCTCTATGTATGGGGTCAGGTCTTCCAGCATGTCATTTTTGATCATCTCGTCAAAATCTGCTGCGGAGCCCTGTATGACATCGGGCAGATCGTTCGACATAATCGCAGCTTTGACCTTTTGGTCTACCGCCTCGGTTGCACACTCTACCTTGTTGATATACTTAATGCCGGCTACCTCCTGCCACATGTCATATACAACATTGTCAGAAACGGTATCCTTTTCGGTATATCCGAAGAATGCATCCGCCGCCTTGATTACCGATACCTCGATAGGTGGGTCAAACCTAAGCTTAGGCTCGTTGACAACGGGCTCGGCTTCATTGCTGGTCTCTGCCCCTACAGTACTTGAGACCGGCTTGCTGCTCGCTTCACTGGATGCACCCCCGCTATTACATGCTGCTAATGTACATGTGATAATAAGAACAAGTAGAATAGCGATTGCTTTTTTCATACTGCTTTCCATACCTTTCTTGATATATAATGTACCAATTTATATATATATAACTGGCGTATTTATATACTATCATTAACCCTCTATTTTGTCAATACCTTTATAAGATATATTATGTTCTCATACGGTTACCTATCGAAGAATACCACCCCCCGTGCAGCGATTGTATGGGGTTTATCGAACAGATTACATACATAAGGCCGGTCTGTGAGGTTATATACAGCAATCCTTGTACTTTTCTGCATAACAACCAATTCATCGCACTCGTAATAGTCCACCATGCTTACGTCTTGGCAGCAGGGCGGGAAGCAGCTATCCACCAGCTCACGCCGCCTTTCGTCCAGCTCGCCGTAGATCTCGGATAATAAGGACATGACGCCTAGAAAGCTAATACAGGAGCACCAGGTATTTGCCTCTGTTAATCTCAATCCATAATCATCCTCAGTTAATGAATATCCCAAAAACTCTTTGCCAAACATTTTCCGCTCATACTCATTGCCAAAGTCTCTAACTACAATACAATCCGGGTCATTGTGCCAGAGCCTGCCATGCATCCAATGCCTATACAATGTATTATATAAGGCGGGCTTTATCGCGCAGTTGCCCTTAGGCCATGCATCTAAATTAATCGGCAGCGCCCATCGTGCGCCCACATCCGCACCGATACGCATACCGTCGCAATAGCCGATTGACTGGTAGACAGGCGCACCACAGCACAGAATAAACCGCTCACCGGCACATTCTCTAATTATACGAAGCCCGTTTGTATAAGCCTCTGCGAGCGTCTTTGTCTCATCAAACCGTCTGCCGCGGGTTAAAACTGCGTGTAACAAAAAATCAAGCTTTACATAATCAAAGCCCCATTCGTCAAATATGCGCGTAAATGTCTGACGTATAAATTCAAGCACCGCCGGGTTTGTCAGATCCAATCCATAGTCTCCTATTGCCAAGATATTGTCTGCTTCATTGCAAACCAGCCAATCGGGATGCTCCCTAAAGAGCCTGCTGCCGGTCGAGACAGAAAACGGGGCCAGCCACAACCCTGCCTTGAACCCGTACCCATGGATAATATCTGCCATACCCTTCATATCGTAATCGAACTTCTCCCCCGGAAACCAGTCCCCCCATACATTGGGACCGCTGTTTTGCGGTTTGTTCCATCCGTCATCAATCTGGATAACACCTATATTTTTTCCGATATGAGACGATGACAGCATATCCATATTCCTAATGACATCCGCCTTAGTCTCATAGGAATAGTATGTATACCAGCTGCACCAGCCCGTCTCGACGGTTTTCGGTACACGCGCCGACATGCTCGAAGAAAGCAGATCACCATAACCGCAAAGCAGTTCAGACAGGCTCTGAGATGAGGTTATATGCAGCATAGCGAGAGTCAGGCTATCGGTCAGTGCCACCCCGTCCCGCTGACAGGATACACAGATGTCAATGCAATGCTCCTTTTGTTCGGATAAAAAGGTGTAAAAGGCTTTGGAATGATCGTCAAAGCCCATGAGCAGCGCGCCCTTTCCGTATGTATCGGTAAAGCCCGTAAAAGCCCACGATAACAGGGGCTTGTCAAGCGAATGAATCCCCTCCGGCCCTAGGATGGACTGGCTGCTGATAAACGCCTTCACATCATGAAAAGCAGGGAAAAGCTGTATTCTTATTTGTATCGCTTCGAGCTTAATCGCTTCCCCTAGGTTTGTTATGCTGCTTGTAATGGTTAATCTGTTTTCATCACGCTTTAATGAATGTTCTATCCTAATCAATTCATTTTGACATACCCAGCCTGTTTGGGTGGACTCAATGACGGGTAGAACGATCTCT
>CAYSTR010000144.1:0-6739 GCA_964433745.1 uncultured Oscillospiraceae bacterium
GGGGTATTGTTCTGCCCTGTCGGAGCAGGGGTTAACAAAAAACGAGCGTCATATCTTTTTTGGAGACTATACGCTAAAGGGCGGTTACGAGGGGTTTTTGCGCCTGTGGAGTGATAATCCCTATCTGACGGCTATGTTTGTCACAAACTATGAAATGACACTGGGTGCAGTGATAGCGGCGAACGAATCGGGTGTACGCATTCCGGCTGAACTGTCCCTCATTGGATTTGACAATCTAGATCTGTCGCGTATAGCAAGCCCCAAGCTTACCATCGTAACGCAGCCTCTTGAGGATATAGGCTATCACTGTGCAAGGCTTCTCTTGGATCGCATGAACGGACAGGGAAACGCCCCTGTCTGCGTGTCATTGTCAGCCGGAATGGTCATGGGGGATTCGGTTTTAGATATGAACAAAATTATTACTTAACTATAATGCCGTCCTCGTCCCAGAGGTCGTGCCAATCTTTAGCTCCCGGCCAGAGGAATACCTGCCCTTTAATTAGGCGGCAGTTCTTGTCCGCACCCGATATCGCCGCCATCTCCGCATCGGTGAGCGGGTCTTCGGTCGTGCATTTAAGGTTACTTATGTATTCGTTTTCATATACCGAGAACGGAATAGGTACCTGTCCGCGCTGTACTGCCCATTTCAAGCAGACTACCGCTGGATGAATACCGTGCGCCTTTGCAATCTCCACGACCTCGGGCATGGCGATATCCGCTACATCGTCCGGGGTTTTGTCGCGCTCCGGGCGAGTGGGTGAGCCGATGGGGCAGAAACCGATAGGCAGAATGTCTCTGGCAACACAATAGTCAAAGAGCTCCTTTTGCTGGAAAGACGGATGCAACTCCATCTCGATAGCGGCGGGTTTAATCCGGCAGAGCGGCAGCACCGCTTCAAGCTTAGGGATAGTCATGCTGGACATACCGATAAAGCGTACCAGTCCCATGTCCGCAAGCCTCTCCATCTGCCTCCATGTTGCCATGAACGCCTCCACCGAAAACGGCTTGGAGTCGGGGTTTCTGCTGTCACCGTCACAGCCGGGTGCGTGATAGTTCGGAAACGGCCAGTGTACAAAATACATGTCCACATAATCAAGCCTCAAGTCCTTTAGTGTCTTAGCCAGCGACAGTAAAACATCCCCCCTGCCGTGCATATCGTTCCACACCTTTGAGGTGATAAACAGCTCTTCACGCTTAATTGAACCGTCTAATACAGCCTGCTCAAACACCTTGCCTATAAGATCCTCATTGCCGTAGACTGCGGCACAGTCAAACAGGCGGTAACCCGCTCTTATTGCGCCTGCTACAGCCTCGGATACCTGCGACGGAGAAAACCTGTCCGAGCCGAATGTACCCATACCGATACAGGGTATCTTGTCGCCGGAATATAGGGTGCGGGATGGGATGAGTGCGGGATTTATTGCTTGTTTCATTGATAAATACTCCTTTTTATATTTTAGTTACCTCTACCTTATCTAAAAGCCGCTCCATGTCGGACATGACGAAATAACCGGTCTCCTCTCGCATGGCATTAGCAGACGATACCGCCAGCGAAAGCCTTAGCATATCCTCGATATTCATGCGCCGCGCCAGTCCCACCGCAAAGGATGCCAGCATACTGTCGCCGCAGCCCACTGTGTTGACCACCGGAACATCCGCCGGAACACCCTTATAAATACCTTCACCGCAAACGAATATCACTCCGTCCTTGCCCAGTGACACCGCCACATACGGTATCCCACGTTCATGAAGAGACCATGCTGCGCGGATAATAGTGAGGGGATCGTCTGCAAAGCTTCCTGTGAGCTGTGTTATCTCGTCTGTGTTTGGCTTAATAAGTGTGGGAACGGCGCTTACCGCAGAGGAAAGCAGCTCTCCGCTTGTGTCCATCAGAATGGGCTTGTTTAGGCGCTTTGCCGTGCCTATGAGCTGTGAATAAACAGATGTCCCTACCCCTTTAGGCACGCTGCCCGAAACGGTGACAACATCAGCCTTTGCGGCAAGCTGCTCAAACCTCTCGTAAAACGCAGCGACATACTCCGCGCCCACAGCGTCCCCCGGTTCTAAAAGCTCTGTCTGTGTGCCGCTTCTTGTGTCCTTAATGTTTATACAGGTGCGTGTCTCACCGTTAAACCGGGTAAATTCTTCATCCACGCCGTACTGCCTTAACCGTTCGGCTACATATGCCCCTGCATGTCCCCCGAGAAGCCCTGTGGCTGTCACATTCTCACCAAGCAGAGCTATATTTTTTGCAACATTTATACCCTTACCACCGGGTACAGGCAGGCACTCCGTCACACGGTTGACCGCTCCTACATTAAATCCGTCCACCGTATATCGCTTGTCTATCGCCGGATTCATGGTTACGGTCAGAATCATTCTGTCACCCCATCGCACATGAGAAGAAGCTTGCCCTTAACCGCACCGGGTGTCTTATAGAGCGCGAATGCCTTATCAGCTTGGGAAAGCGGGAAACGCTTAAATATAAGACCCTCGTCAAACTTTAGCTGCCCTGTAGCGAAGTAGTGCGCAGTCTGGCTCCACTCCCTACCGGGAAAGGGAGCTGAATAGCTCATCCATGAGCCTGTCAGATAAAACTCCTTGCGGTTCATGTTCTCCCACATTTTCGGTGTAAATGTCATATCCTCATGGGGTGTCCCGATGAAGCAGACCTGTGCCTTGTTTGCTGCAATCTCAAACGCTGTCTGCATGGTCTTTACCTGTCCGGCGGTCTCGAACACATAAGTATATGCGTTCTTCTCCGGTTCTACCTGACCCGTGTTTACTGTCTCGTCCGCTCCCAGCTTTTTTGCCAGAGACAAGCGTTCGTCCGATATATCAAATACAGTAACCGACCGTGCACCGAAGATTTTTGCCCACTGCATGGTAAAAAGCCCTATAGTCCCTCCTCCTAGAATAGCCACATCACCGCCGCCTTTGTAACCGCTTTGCATAAGTCCGTGCAGTGCGACGGTGGACGGCTCGAACATTGCTCCCTGTTCAAACGAAATAGATGGGTCAAACCGCACGGCATTGCGCTCCGGCATGACCACATACTCTGCAAAGCTGCCCTGCTCGCGTGAGCCTATAAAGCTGTACCGGCGGCAGAGTGCAAAGTTCCCGCTCTGGCAGTCGGCACAGGTCATGCATGGCAGAAGCGGCGCGCCCGATACCCTGTCCCCCGTATTGACAGATGTCACGCCCTCGCCTGTCTCCTCCACCACCCCCGAAAATTCATGCCCCAACACGGCGGGATAGTAGTGCGCTCCATTATTTAACACCCGCGGAACATCACTGCCGCATATACCGGAAACCTTGACCCTTACCTTTACAAACCCCGGTTTCACCGCCGGGGTTTCATAGTCTGCATACCGTATATCCTCATTTGCGAATAAAACCGCTGCTTTCATCCAGTTACCACCTTTCATAAGCTATAAATATCTTTTGCTGTTTCTATAAGAGCCTTTATGTTTTTGTTACCTGTCTACCGCTCATAAGCTCCTTTAGTGCCGGATAGAGCTTCTTATATGTGTCAAACCCCTTATCATAAGCGGCTTTTGCTGACATATCGGGGATGTGTTCTCGTGTCACACGAACCGACCGCCCCACTGCTTCATCAAAATCCCTAAACACACCCGTTCCCACGCCCGCAAGCATGGCCGCACCCCATGTGGTGGCTGTGTCGGATGACGGAATAACAATCCTCTTTCCGGTCACATCCGCTTTAATCTGTGTCCACAGCAGTGAGTTGGCAGCGCCCCCCATAGCCCGCAGAACATCGACCTTAGCACCCGCCTCCTCCGCTGCCTCCAGGTTGTGCCGCAGAGAATAGGCGACACCCTCCAGCCCCGCCCGAATGAGGTGTGCGCGGGTCTTTTTATAGTCCAGCCCAAAGAACACACCCGAAGCGTCCTTGTCCCATATAGGGGAGCGTTCACCCGCCATATAGGGGAGCATGATAAGTCCGTCACTGCCCGCCGGAGCTTTAGCCGCCTGTTCATCCATCAGCCTAAAGCCGCCGGTACCGATACCCAGCTCCCGCTCCATCCAGCGCATAATACCGCCGCCGCCGACCGTACCGCCTTGCAGAAGCCAACGTCCGGGGACGACATGACAGCTTAGAATAAGGCGAATATCCGCGCCTGCGCTGTCGGTGCAGATACTCATACCTCCCGCCTGTCCGCCCTGCTCCTGTGTCTCGCCGGGATGTATCACCCCCGCACCCAGTGTACCGCACGCCGCATCAAGCCCCCCGGCAACGACCGGCGTACCGGGAAGTAACCCCGTCAGACGCGCCGCTTCCTCCGTAACACAGCCGACTATATCGTGACAGGCATAAATCGGCGGCAGAAGGGTTGTGTCAATACCCAGCTTTGTACACATGTCCTCGTCAAACCGTCTGTTTTTTATGTCGAAGCAGTGTAAGCCGTACCCCTGTGACAGGTCTTGGCTGAACTGCCCGGTCAGACGGTGGACAATGAAGCTGTTGGACTGTAGTATCTTATATGTATTTCTATAGACCTCCGGTAGATTTCTCTTGTACCAGATAATCTTAGGTGTGGTATAGGAGGGCTTGACCGGATTGCCGCACAGGGAAAAAATCTCGTCCGCACCTATTGTCCGCTCCCACTCGCGGCAGATATCGTCCGCTCTGGTATCCATCCAGATGGGGGTGTTTGTAAGCACCCTGCCGCTCTCATCCACCGCTATGGCAGACCAGCTCTGTCCGTCTATACCTATACCCGCTATCTGCGCCGCAGAAATACTGCTACCGCTAATCAAGGTGCGGATTACCTCGCATACCGCTTTCCACCAGTCATCCGGATTCTGCTCCGCCCACCCCGGATTGGGATAGAAGACCGGATAGTCCCGAGAGTCTTGTACTAGAACGTTACCGTCCTCGTTAAACAATGCTGCTTTACATGCCGATGTACCTATATCAATCCCCAGAAGATATCTCATACCCTCACGCCTTTCCGTCACAACCGCACACACGCATCCTGTCGGCAACCAGCAGCTTCACCCGCTCAATCCCCGCTTTACCCAACGGCTTAGGGTCAAATGTATCGGGCTTTTCACGCAGCACGGATTTTATACCGTCGGTGAAAGCCGCCCTCAACTCTGTTGCAAAGTTTACCTTGCTTATTCCGCGCCTTATGCAATCCCGAACATCCTCGTCCGACAATCCCGATGCGCCGTGGAGTACCAGAGGTATATCCACAAGCTTTCGTATCTCGGACAGACGTTCCTTATCTAGCACAGGGGTCTTTGCATAGAAGCCGTGTGCCGTACCAATCGCTACAGCCAGAGCATCAGCACCGGTACGTGCGGCAAACTCCGCCGCCATCTTGGGGTCGGTGTTAGTGTCACCGTCCGATTCGAGATCATCCTCCTTGCCGCCGACCTTGCCAAGCTCTGCTTCTATAGGAATACCATATGTCAAAGCCGCCTCCACAACTCGGGAGGTAAGAGCAATATTACCCTCAAACGAATGGTGAGAGCCGTCTATCATGACCGATGTATAGCCCTCATTTAAGGCAGCTTCGCACAGCTCGAAGCTGTCTCCGTGGTCAAGGTGCAGAGCGGCAGGGACACTTGCTTTTTTTGCTAATGCCGAAACTATTCCGCGAAAAATATGTAATCCTCCGTACCGAATGGTGGAAGGTGTGGTCTGGAGTATAACAGGGGCATTTAGTTCCTCTGCGGCAGTTATGACCGCTACTGCCATCTCCATATTCTCAATGTTAAACGCACCCACGGCGTACCCGCCCGCCTTGGCGTTTAGTAGGATTTCTTTTGATGTTACCAGCGGCATATTTATTCCTCCAAAACTTAATCGTTATACTTTTTTATATAATACCACACACTTTATTATAAGTCAATAATTGACATTATTCTTTTTACATGCTAATATAAAATAAATGTAAAACGTTACAAGTTTAGTTCACAAAAAAATGCTTAAAGGAGGAAAGAAAAATGTCAAAGTACGCTCTGTTCCTAATAGGAGAAGCTGAATATGCTTCTCAAAACTCCATGCCGGCATTAATCGAAGAATTTAGAAAAACGTACGGGTGGAAAACAACTGTCTGCACGAGTAATCCCATTGAGGACGGAAAGGATTTTTACGAGTTTACCGGTTTTGATTCAACCGACGGCGTGGATGTACTGGTTATTTTTACGCGTTTTCGGAATCTGTCAAAACGGCAGATGGAGCTTATATTGCAGTACATAGAAAAGGGCAGACCGGTAGCCGCACTGAGAACGTCCACGCATAGCTTTATGTTCCCGGAGGATTCGGAATATTTTAGGTGGAATATAGACTTCGGGACGATGCTCTTTGGTACACCATGGAGATACCACCACGGTCATTCTTCCTGTACCGATGTGTACATACCGGACGAAACGAAAGATTCATGCATTCTTCAAGGTGTAAGCCCACATTTTCACGCAAGGTCATGGCTTTATCACGTCCTGCCTCTACCGGACAGCTGTGTCCCTCTTTTAATGGGCAGAGCTGTAGGCAGTGAGCTGACAAATAAGGACGAAATCTGCGAAAATCCGGTCGCATGGACAAACATGGTAAACGGCGGCAGGGTTTTTTATACAAGCTTAGGGCATCCCGAGGATTTTGAGCTAATCTCATTTCGACGTTTAGTCATGAACGGTATAAGATGGGCGGCAGGAACAATAAACGATTAGGGGGATAAACCATGAGGACAGCAGCCGTACTAGGTAAATG
>CAYSTR010000145.1:0-6694 GCA_964433745.1 uncultured Oscillospiraceae bacterium
TCTCTACCGCAGACGGGGCACATTCATCCCGCTTAAACCGCGCTTTACCTTAACAGCTATGCTTATGTTGGGGAGGGCTGCCGCATGAGCCTTGTACCTTACGTTGTGGAGCAGACAAGCCGCGGAGAGCGCAGCTTCGACATCTTCTCGCGGCTTTTGTCCGACCGTATAGTCATGCTAAACGGAGAGGTAAACGATGAATCGGCGGCGCTTATCACCGCACAGCTCCTCTATCTGGAGGGGCAGGAGCCGGGAAAGGACATCTGTCTTTATATTAACAGTCCGGGGGGCTCGATTACTGCGGGATTTGCCATCTATGACACCATGCAGTATATAAAGTGCGATGTGTCCACCGTGTGTATAGGTTTTGCCGCCAGCTTCGGCGCGTTTCTGTTGGCGGGAGGGACATGGGGCAAGCGGCTGGCACTGCCCAATGCGGACATCATGATTCATCAGCCTGCTATTCACGGAGGCGGCATAAAAGGTCAGGCGACCGACATTCTCATAGCATCACAGCATATAGAGCGTTCAAAGGAGCGGCTAAACCGCATACTGGCAGAGAATACCGGGCACACGCCGGACGAGATAAGGCGCGACACCGAGCGCGACAACTACATGAGCGCAAGGGAAGCGCTCGAATACGGGATTGTTGACCGCGTACTTGAACGCAGATGAGGTTTGAAATAAAGATCTTAATGTGTTGATTTTATACCTTTCACAATAGAGTTCAAAATGTGCTCACGTTCCATTGAAGCAATCCGTCCCATCCCGCATATATAGCTCACGAAAATATGCGCTTTCGGAAAGTAGCTCGTCAAACTGCCCTGTTCCTATTACCCTGCCGTCCTTCATAGCTACAATCGTATCATAACCTCTAACCGTCCCCAGACGATGGGCGATGGTTATGACCGTCCTGCCGCAAACCTTGCGCATAACCTCCTCTATGACCACCTGTTCGGTGAGATTGTCCATGGCGGCGGTGGCTTCGTCCAGGATGACGAGCTTTGCACGCGAGAACCACAGCCGAGACAAGGCAAGCCGCTGCCGCTCCCCGCCGGACAGGGTCACTCCCCTCTCCCCCAGACGCGTGTCAAGACCGTCCGGCAGCTTGTCTAAAAGCTCACGAAGCCCTGTTCGGGATAGAGCGTCAACAATCTGTTCGTCCGAAATCGGCTCGTCAAACACCACGTTTTCACGCAGAGTGCCGTCAAAGACAGGTGCTTCCTGCGTTATGTAGAAGATGTGCTCGTAAAGGCTCTCCAGCCGCATGTCCTGAAGTGGCTGTCCGTCTATTAGGATAGTACCGGCGCAGGGCTTTATAAGCCCGGTTAAAAGCCTTGCCAATGTGGACTTACCAGAGCCGCTCTCCCCCACCAACGCAAGGGTTTTTCCCGCCGGAATATCTAGACTAAAATTATCGAGAATTAGCCTGTCGCCGTACTTTAGGGTGATACCCTCCATCGAGATATGACCGTCTGAAATCCTTACGTCCTCACCGATTGAGATATTCCTGTCGTCGGGGGCGTTCATAAATTCGAGAAAGCGGTCAAAGGCGGTTTTATCCAGCTTATATTGAACATACAGTACGTTGAAGATGGCAATGGGCGAGTACGCGCCGTCCACCAGGGCAATGAGCGCCACCACCGCACCTACAGAGAGCTGTCCCGACTGCCACGCGTAGACGATAACAGCAATCTTAATGAGGGCAATAAGCAGGGCGAATACGGTAAAAAACGCCTCGTGTATCATGGTCATGTGTACCCTTGCCGAGACTATCGCCTTAGTCGCCTGCTGGGACTTTTTTATCTCGTCTCCTAAGCGCCTGTTCAGCCGAAAGAGCACAAACTCCATAAATCCGCGCACGAGATAGTGGTTTAGCTGTTCCTCATTGACGAGAATACGCTCCTTTATCCGGTAGAGTGCCCTTAAAAGAAGATTTGTTATAATAAAAACGACAGCGTAGCCTATTAGCACGGTTAGCGCTATTTCTTTATTTATGCCAAGGATGAATATCATGCTAAACAGAATAGATGGGGCAAGCTCGCGGGCTATGCGAAACCAGAAGCTAAAGAGGGTACTGCCCGCATGTGCGCCGTGCTCCACACGGCTTATAAGCCGCCCTGTGCCGATTCCGAGATAGGAGAGATAGTCTATTGTAGTGAGCTTTTTTAATGCACTAAGCTTTAAATCCAGATAGATTCCGTTGTTTAGGCGTTGGTCGGGGATGTTGTCCAGATAGTTGAGGATAAATAGTGTAATGAGCGCAAAGTCGTAGACCAGCACGGTAGAGAGCGTCAGACTACCCGCTGTGAATTGGTCAAGAAGCACTTGAAAGTACTTAACCGAAAAGCTTGAGAGAAATGCGCTTGCCACACCCAAAGCAATGTAGAGTGCGGCAGCTTTTGCTCTCTTTTTTAGAATGTCTCTTAATATTGCCAAAAAATCACTCCATCATATATAAAAGCAGCTCGTCCGTAAAAGCGTCCAGCTCCGATTTTAGCGTCTCTATGCGCTCGGAGTACTGGGCGGTTTTTTCATAGTCGCTATATACCTCCGGGTCGTGCAGAGCAGCGGTCAGCTCCGCAAGCTCCCTTTCCGTACGCTCCACAAGCTGCTCTAGCTCGCGGATACGCTGCCGCCTTTTGGCATCCTCGGCCCGCTGCTGACGAGAGCGGTATGTTCCGCCCTTGTCCGCTTCATCTATACTGTCACTGTAGGGTGCAGATGTTATAGGTGCGTCCTTGCTTGCTGCCGAAGAGGGCTGTCCCGACATGACCGATTCGATTATGCCCTCCCCCACAGCGTGCTCGACTATGCCGTTTTCCGTCAGCTCGATTATGCGGGTGGGGATACGGTCAAGGAAATAGCGGTCGTGGGATACCATTATGAGGGTGCCGTCAAATTTTAGCAGTGCCTGTTCCAGGTTTTCCCGGGTGCCTATGTCCAGATGGTTGGTGGGCTCGTCCAGTATGAGAAGATTGGGACGGCGGTACATGAGCATGGCAAACTTTAGCCTGGCTCTCTCCCCTCCCGACAGCTGCCCGACTTGTTTAAACACATTCTCTCCGGTGAGCAAAACGAAGCCCAGAGCAGAGCGCACCTCATGCTGTGTCATGGTGCGGTTTAAATCCCAGTAGCAGTCCATGACCGTGAGACTGCCGTCTAATCCTGCGCTCTCCTGCTCGAAGTAGCCTATATCGGTGTTGGGGCTAATATCAATATATCCGGCGTGGGGAAGCTGCCCCATAACCGCCTTTAGAAGCGAGGACTTCCCCACTCCGTTTGGACCTATGAGGGCGATACGCTCGCCGCGCAGTATGGTTATGTCGATGGGTGCAAACAGCCGCCTTGTCCCCAGAGTTATGGTCAGCTTCTCGGTGCGCACGACCTCCTTATGGGGTGTCTTTGTTGTGGTAAAGAAAAAGTGCCCTGTCTTTGGCGGGGAGGGCGGGGGCGGGAGACGCTCCATACGCTCCAGCGCCGCTATTCTGCTCTTGGCGGCGGCTGTGGTGGAGGCGCGGGCGATGTTTCGCCGTACAAAGTCCTCCATTTCGGCTATCTCCTGCTGCTGACGTTCATATTCGACGCGCATACGCTCCACGCGCTCGGCGTAGAGTGTCTTGTACTTTGTGTAGTTGCCCTTATAGGCAATAACCGTGCCCTGCTCCATGTCCCAGATGGTGGTGACCAGACGGTCGAGAAAGGCGCGGTCGTGGGATACTATGAGCAGTGCCTGCTTGTATGTGGTGAGGTATTCTTCAAGCCATAGGAGGGTCTTAAAGTCCAGATGATTGGTGGGCTCGTCGAGGATTAGAAGCTCTGGTTCCCGTAATAGCAGCATGGCAAGCATGAGCCGGGTCTTTTCCCCGCCCGACAGTGTGTTTACCTCTCGCCTGTACTCGTCCTCTGAAAAGCCCATACCGCCTAAAACGCGGTTTAGTTTATAGTCCATGGAGTAGCCCTCTAGGCTCTCGAAATGAGAGGACAGCTGCGAATATTCGGCGGACAGCTTATCGTAGTGCTTACCGTGATGCTCTATATGGGAAAGCTCCGATTCTATCTCATTAAGACGAGCTAACATGTCGTTTAGCTCCGAGAAGCAGGAGCGGGCGGTGTCGTATACCGTCCCCACTGCTCCCTCAAGACCGCTCTGCTCGAGGTAACCGATACGTGCGCGGGAGCGGATAAGAGCGCCGCGGTCGGGGGTCAGCTCCCCTGTGATAAGGCGGAGGAGGGTGGTTTTACCCGAGCCGTTCACGCCTATGAGACCGACGCGCTGTCCCTCCTCAATCTTTACATTAACGTCCAAAAGGATATCCCTGTCGGAATATCCCATGTAGAGGTTTTCTATTGAAATGATAGGCATTTTATTATTATTCTTCCTGTCTGTCCGGGATTAGCTGTTCGTCCGAGAAGACGGCATCCTCCGGCTCGTAGTCGGGGGGGCGCTTGTCGGGATTAGCTTCATAGTATGGGTCGATTAGGTGCTTTTTAATGAGCGGGTAGGTGTTGAATGTCACCATAAAGGCGATAAAGGGGATTCCAAAGAATAAAAACAAAAGAAACGCCGGGAGAAATAAAAGCGTCACAACCAGCCAGAATACCACAGTTATAGCAATAAAGATACTGGTGAAGATGTTTCTCCAGAATCCGATAACACCAAAGATAAAGGCGTTCTTGATAAGATGCGTGAGCTTTAAATCCATGGTCACCATCATGGGGTAGATGTAGTAGCTCATGAATACAAGTACAATGGAGGCAGCAAGCGCGGCAACAAAGGGTACATAGTAAAACATATTCTCGTTTAACATCGTGGAATAAAAGTTTATGGCTATATACATTAAGTACAGAAGCGCGGTCTGTAAAAGCCCTATAATAAAGGCCTGCTTGAAGTTTTGCTTAAATGCATCAAAAAAATCCGAGAAGATGAATGCGTGCTGCTCGCGGGTAAAGTTTCTAAGAACATAGCAAAGCCCCGCTGTAGCCGGTCCTATAGTGATTATCGGTATGCAGAATATGAGATATATAGAGCCTACCTGCAATATCTTCCAAAACTTTCTCAGATATATGTCGAAAAACAAGAAGAAACGCTTCTTCTTAGGCGCATCCTTTGAGACACCGGGACCCGCCTTTTCATAGTTAAACATTCCGAAAAATCCCGCCACTAACTCTCGCTCCTTTAAACTTCCTATATGTGTTATCTATATTATTAACCAAATGAGCCCGAAAGTCAACAGGTAATTTTATTTGTTTACACATTGTTTGCCAATGACCCTACACCTACTTACATAATTTCTATATAAATTTGTAAAAATAGTAAAAAAGTCTGTTTACTTATGTATTAGGATATGTTATACTATTCTTGTATACATTAGAGAAAAGGGGAGCGAAAATGAGTAAAATAGTATTAGTAGGGGCAAACCATGCAGGTACAGCGGCGGCAAACACTATCTTAGACAACTACCCCGATAATGAGCTTGTGATTTATGACCGCAACTCCAACATCAGCTATCTGGGCTGCGGCACGGCGCTGTGGGTCGGGCGGCAGATCGAGAATCCCAAGGAGCTTTTCTACAGCTCAAAGGAGAAGCTAGAGCAATAGGGTGCGACGGTTCACATGGAGACCGACATTGAGCGTATAGACTTTGGCGCGAGGGTGGTCTATGGACGCACCAAGGACGGCAGGGCGGTCAATGAGAGCTACGATAAGCTCATATTGGCGACAGGCTCACTGCCCATCTCCCCTGACATTCCGGGTATGGGGCTTCAAAACGTGCAGTTTGTGAAGCTGTTTCAGGATGCAGAGCGTGCGGACGCGGCTCTAGACCGTGACGATATAAAGAATATCGCTGTTGTGGGCGCGGGTTATATCGGCGTGGAGCTGGCGGAAGCGGTGCGCCGCAGAGGTAAGAATGCGCTTTTATTTGAGGCGGAGGATACATGTCTGTCGGGCTACTATGATCCGTGGTTCAGTGAGGACATGGACAAGGTGCTGTCCGACCAGGGGGTTGAGCTTCACTACGGTGAGCGGGTTAAGGAGATAAAGGGAGACGGTCGGGTGCAGTCCCTCGTCACCGATAAGGGCAGCTATAATGTGGACATGGTGTTTATGGGGATTGGCTTCTACCCCAATACAAATCTGGGGAAGGACAATCTGGAAACGCTGAAAAACGGCGCATATAGGGTAAACCTCCGTCAACAGACCAGCATGGAGGACGTGTATGCCATAGGCGACTGTGCGACAGTGTTCAGCAACGCCACACAGGATACCGCCTATATCGCACTAGCTACAAACGCGGTGAGAAGCGGCGTTGTGGCGGCGCACAATGTCTGCGGTACGCCGCTTGAATCGGTGGGCGTGCAGGGCTCGAATGCCATATCGATATACGGCTACAACATGGTATCTACAGGGCTCAACCTGCGCGGTGCGAAGAAAGCGGGGTTTGACCCGGTTTATACCGAGTATGAGGATAAGCAGAAGCCCGCATTCATAAAGAATAATCAGAGTGTCAAGCTGCGTATTGTCTATGACAGGCAGACAAGGCGTATTCTTGGGGCACAGATGGCGTCATATGAGAACATCTCCATGGGTATTCATATGTTCTCTCTGGCTATTGAGGAAAAGGTCACGATAGATAAGCTAAAGCTTCTGGATATCTTCTTCCTACCCCACTTTAATCAGCCGTATAACTAT
>CAYSTR010000146.1:0-6687 GCA_964433745.1 uncultured Oscillospiraceae bacterium
AACATTCCATACAGGTGGTGTTGCCGGAGATGATATTACACAGGGTCTCCCCCGCGTTGAGGAGCTGTTTGAGGGTAGACGCCCCAAGCATCTGGCTATAATAAGCGAGATTTCGGGCGAGGTATCCATCGAGGAGATTAAGAAGAACCGTCATGTGGTGGTACGCGGCGAGGATCCCGACTTCGGGCATCAGGAGCGCACCTACCTCATACCCTACGGCTCTCGCCTAAAGGTCACGGACGGCGACTATGTAGAAGCGGGCGACATGCTCACAGAGGGTAGTGCAAACCCGCACGATATTCTCTCGATCAAGGGTCCCATGGCTGTACAGGATCATCTAATACAGGAAGTACAAAAAGCATATAGATTACAGGGTGTTGATATCAACGACAAGCACATCGAGGTCATAGTGCGCCAGATGATGAAGAAGGTGCGCGTAGAGGAAGCCGGTTCTACCACGCTTCTGCCGGGTGCGCTGGTTGATAAGTCCGAGCTGGAGGAGGAAAACCGTCAGATAGAGGAGCGTCTGCAGGCGGGAGAGATGGGTATAGCGAAAGCAACCTATTCACCGGTTCTTCTGGGTATCACCAAGGCGAGCCTTGCGACCGACTCGTTCCTGTCGGCGGCATCATTCCAGGAGACAACACGCGTACTGACCGAAGCGGCAATAAAGGGCAAGGTTGACCCGCTCCTGGGACTAAAGGAGAACGTAATCATAGGCAAGCTAGTCCCCGCCGGAACAGGAATGCAGTGCTACTCCGACGTAGAGGTTATACCAGCCGGGTAAACCTGTTGGGTAAATAATGACAAAAACTAATGGTGAATGGTGAATAGCTGATTAAAGCTTTTAACATTCACCATAGTTTTAATCGAATACTATTGAAAACTGGATAGGTGAGAATTACTAAAAGTAAAAAAGCTTTTAGTTCTTAGTTTAAACTATGGATACAATTGCAGCTATAGCCACGCCGCTGTCACCGGGAGGGCTTTCGGTTATTCGTATATCGGGAAGCGACGCCAGGGAGACGGCGGCACGGGTGTTTTCTCCTGTCAATGCGGGTAAGAGCGTGCTTACCGCTCCGGGATATACGGCTTTATACGGACGTTTCTCCGACAGTGACGGTGTGTTTGACGATGGTATCGCCCTAATGTTTACCGCTCCGCACAGCTACACAGGAGAGACCAGCGTGGAGCTATCCTGTCACGGCGGGATATATTTAGGGACACGCCTTTTACAAGCGGTACTTAAAGCGGGAGCAAGACTTGCCCTGCCGGGTGAGTTTACAAAGCGGGCAGTGTTAAACGGTCGCATATCACTGACACAGGCAGAAGCGGTGTGCGATGTCATTAATGCGGGCAGCGAGCTGTCTCTGCGCACGGCACGTGCCGCCTTGGACGGACGCACGTATAGGGTAATAAGCGGACTGATAGGAGAGCTTACCGACATTCTCTCGGCTGTATCGGCATACATTGATTTCCCGGACGAGGACGTAGAGCCGCCCGACATGGCGGTAATGACAAGCCGGACGGAAGCCCTATGCATTCGTCTGCGGGAGCTGCAAAACGGATATGAACCGGGGCTTGTAGTGAAGAACGGTGTAAAGACGGTCATAGCGGGTGCTCCCAACGTGGGAAAATCCACACTCATGAATCTTTTATGCGGTTATGATAGGAGTATCGTCACACCCATACCGGGCACAACGCGTGACATTATCGAGGAACAGGTGCGATTGGGCGATGTTACACTGCTTTTATGCGACACTGCCGGACAACACCAGACCGACGACCCTGTGGAGGAGATAGGTGTTAAAAGGGCAAAGCGTTATCAGTACGAGGCGCAGCTCATCCTGGCGGTGTTTGACGGTACCCAAAGCCCCGACGGCGATACATTGAACTTTGTCGAGGAGCTTCGTCAGTCCCCTGCCAAGGTCATAGCGGTGCTAAACAAGAGCGATCTGGCAAAAGCAGCGTTTACACCCAATCTTCCCATACGAACAGAGCTGTCCGCCGCCACAGGTGAGGGGTTAAACGAGCTGGTTCAGCTCATACGCGACACAGCGGTGGGCTCTCTGGACGAGAATACAGGGCTTATCGCCAACATGCGTCAGCGCGACTGTGCGGAGGCGGCACTGCGGGCGGTATCGGCGGCTCTTAGCGATATGAAGTCGGGTGTGACACTGGATGCTGTGTCTGTGGAGCTTCAAGAGGGCTTGTCCGCACTGCTTGAGCTTACTGGTGAGAACGTCTCGGACATGGTGATAGACCGGGTGTTTGAGAATTTTTGTGTGGGAAAGTAGAGGAATACTACTATGTATGACCATCACAGACAATCCATAGATAATCTCATTTCTTATTTTGACGGCGACCCGGATGTTATTGCCATCGTGCTGGGCGGCTCTGTGGCAAAAGGACTGGCACGACCCGATTCGGACATTGATGCGATAATCGTCGTTACGGACGAGCGGCACGCCGCACTGACAAAGGAAAACCGCCTGTCCGAGTGTATTACCGGACACTGTACATACGAAGGCGGCTACTTTGACCTAAAGTACACGACTAAAGCATACCTAAAAGCTGTGGCAGAGCACGGAAGTGAACCGTCACGCAACGCTTTTGTTTCCGCTCAATGCCTTGTCTCAAGAGACGAAGAGATAGCCGTGCTTTTAGAACAAGTGCCGGTCTTTCAGCAGTCCGAGAAGCCGGACAAGCTTCTGTCCTTCTACAGTGCGTTAGTCCTCAATAACGGCTACTTTTGGAATGTATCAAAGGATAACCCCTATCTCAGGCTTCGTGCGGTAGGTGATATTGTGCTGTTTGGGATTCGGCTTCTGTTGCAGGACAGAGAGGTGTTGTTCCCTTGTCACAAAGCGCTTTTGCAAACAGTGTCGCGGCTTTCTGATAAGCCGGAGGACATCATGGGGGTGACCGAGCGGTTTCTCTCCATCCCAACAAATGAAACCAGAAAAGCCTTTGTGGAGCTAATAACAAGTTCCATTTCCTTTAAACCGCCGGAAGATTTCAGCCATATACTCACGCGTTATGTTGAGGATAATGAGCTGTGGTGGTATAAGCACAGACCTAATATTGCCGAATGGTAAGGGTAAGGAGAACATTATGCTGGGAATAATCGATTATGGCGCGGGTAACCTCTTTAGCATTCAAAATGCGTTTGAATTTATAGGCGTGGATTTCATTATCTCATCCGACAAGGACACACTCTCATCTTGTGACAGGCTTATGCTGCCGGGTGTAGGGGCGTTTCGCCAGGCGATGGATAAGCTTTCCAGTCTGCGCATGGACGTTTTCATAAAAGAACAGGTATCCTCTGGTAAGCCGCTCATAGGGGTATGCCTAGGCGCACAAATGCTGTTTGACGAAAGCGACGAGTTTGGATTAACAAGAGGATTGTCCCTCATACCGGGGAGTGTCACACGGATTGCCGCTCCGGGACTTAAAGTACCGCATATGGGCTGGAACGAGCTTGTTTTGCAAAACCCCTGTCCGGTGCTTGATGGGGGCGGCGAGTTTGTCTACTTTGTTCATTCCTACAAAATAGACACCGCCGACCAATACATCTCTGCATACTGTGATTACGCACAAAAAATCCCGGCAGTCGTGTACCGGGATAATGTGTACGGCTGTCAGTTCCACCCCGAAAAGAGCGGTCAGCCGGGTCTTGACATTCTAAAGCGTTTCGCTGCATTATAAAGCTACACAATAGGGCAGCACTTTAGCGTAAAGGCGCTAATGTGCTGCCCTATTTTTTTACACCGATAACCCCATAGCACCCTTGACCCGCTGTAAGGTCTCCTCCCCTATCCTAACCGCCTTTTTCGTGCCAGAATAAAGCACTCCCTTTACATAGTCCATATGCTTCTTATAATAGGCACGGCGTTCCCTCACCGGATCTAGAAGAATATTGAGTTGTGCTGACAGCTGCTTTTTACAGGCGACACATCCGATTGTCGCCTGTCTGCACATGCAGGAGATGTTCTCGTACTCTCCTTGATTAAACGCCTTGTGATAGGCGCTCACAGCGCACACCTCCGGATTGCCCTTGTCCGACACGGCAATCCTCCCTGTATCGGTCTTAGCTCCGCGCACCTTTGCCGACACTGTCTCCGCATCGTCCGAGAGAAATAGGGCATTGCCGAGACTTTTTCCCATCTTCGCACTGCCGTCCAAGCCCATGAGGCGCGGGGTGCTGCTCAACAGCGTTTCGGGAACCAAGAGTACATCCTCACCCCCGCCGTACAGCTCGTTGAACCGCCTTATGAGCTTTCTTGCCTGCTCCATATGGGGGAGCTGATCCTCCCCCACAGGCACAAGCTGTGCGCCGCAAAAGGCAATGTCCGCCGCCTGACTGACAGGGTAGCCAAGAAAACCGTAACTTAGCTCGTCAAAGCCGTACTGTTTAGCCTCGGTCTTAACTGTAGGGTTGTGACGAAGGGCGTTCACCGACACAAGCATCGAGAGAAACACCGTCAGCTCCGCAATGGACGGTACATGTGACTGTTGGATGAACACCACCTTGTCGGGGTCTAAACCCACCGACAGATTATCCAAGAGCACATCGAGGATACTCCTCCCGATAAGCTCCGGACTGCTAAAATGCGTTGTGAGCGCCTGCACATCCGCTAAAAGCACCAATGTCTCGTATTCGTTTTGAAGTTTCACACGGTTTTGCAGACTGCCGGCAAAATGCCCCAGATGCAGCCGCCCTGTCGTCCTGTCCCCTGTCAGTATGCGTTTTCTCATGTCTTTTCTCCCTATCACATAATGCTTTGCGGTCTGCCCTGTGCCATGAGCGGATCTAGATGCTTTATGAGCGCCTCCATGTCCATAGTCCCCAGCTCTCCGTCCTCGCGGCTTCTTACCGAAAAGCTGCCGCTGTCTCTCTCCCTGTCCCCCACGACCAGAATAAACGGCAGCTTCTCATTCCAGAAGCTCTTTATCTTGCTTCGCATATTGTCCGAGGACATATCGGCTTTGGCTCGATATCCTCTGGCTGTAAGCGCTTGCACCGTCTTTTTGGCGTAGTCACAGTGCTCCTCCCTCACCGGCACTACCCCTATCTGCATAGGTGCAAACCAAAACGGAAAGTCTCCGCCGTAGTGTTCGATTAAAAGCGCCGTAAACCGCTCTATACTGCCAAAAAGCGCACGGTGAATCATAAAGGGCTCATGCCGCTCTCCGTCACTGCCTATATACCGCATGGAGAAGCGGCTGGGCAGATTAAAGTCAAACTGGATTGTACTGCACTGCCACTGACGCCCCAGACTGTCACGAAGTTTAAGGTCTATCTTAGGTCCGTAGAATGCGCCGCCCCCCTCGTCTATCTCAAACGCAAGCCCTGCCGCCGTGACCGCATCCTTTAACACGTCTGTTGCCATGTCCCAGTCTGCTTTACTGCCTATAGATTTCTGCTGTGGCTTTGTGGAGATATACGGCTCAAACTGCGTAAGTCCGAAGGAGCGCAGGATATATAGCGAAAACTTTAACGCACTCTCGACCTCCTCTCTGACCTGCTCAGGTGTACAGATGATGTGTGCATCGTCCTGTGTGAATCCGCGCACCCTTGTCAGTCCTCCCAGTGTGCCCGACAGCTCGTAGCGGTAGACCGTGCCGTACTCCGCATACCTAATGGGCAGCTCCCGGTAGGAGCGCACCTCACTGTTATAGATGTTTATATGAAACGGACAGTTCATGGGCTTGAGATAATATTCCTCATCGTCAATGCTGATGGGATTGTACATAGAATCCTTGTAAAAACCCAGGTGTCCGGAGGTCTCCCAGAGCTTTGCCCTGCCGATGTGCGGAGTATATACCCACTGGTAGCCGTTTAGGATGTGGGCAGTCTGACCGAAGCTTTCCAAGAGGTAACGCAGCATCGCCCCTTTGGGATGCCACAGCGTAAGCCCCTGACCTATCTCTTCGGACGACGAAAACAGGTGCTGTTCTGCTCCTATCACCTTGTGATCACGCCCTTTTGCCTGTTCGCGGTGTTTTTCATACGCGGACATCTCTTCCTTTGTCTCAAACGCCAATATATATATGCGCTGTAACATCCTCCCGCTGGCGTCTCCATCCTCGTACGCACCGGAAAATCTGTCCGGTTTCACAGCCGCTTTTACACCCTCTGTATTTAACTTTTCGCAAATTAACTCAAAGCTGTGGGGATTAAGCGGCGGTATATCATAGTCGCAGAAAAAGCCGCTCTCATTCTCGCCGTAACAAATAAGCAGCTCCGAGCCGTAAATGGCACTCACCGCCTGCGACAGTCTATCTGACAGTTCCTTTTTATAGCTTAACATTCATATTCTCCTCTTTATTTATTTAAAAAGAATATAAAATGGTCAGCCGCTCCCGATAAAGCTCATGTTCTCTAATCAAGGAGCAATCACCCCCTTAAAAATAAAAACACCCTGCATTTAACATGCAAGGCGTATATCCTCCTTGCAGCCACGACCTAAAGGGCTTACCTTTGTCGCCGCTGCAAAAGCAACTAACTTCAAAAGCAAACCCTATACGGTGGTGGTTGCAAAGCCCTTTACTAACATATAACTTCTCCAAACGTATAGTTTTACACATTATAGCACACCCCTTCGCTTCTGTCAACAAGATTTTTTTGCAAAATTAGGTTGACATTTGTTTTTTAATTGGATATAATTAAACTATAAATTTTGT
>CAYSTR010000147.1:0-6629 GCA_964433745.1 uncultured Oscillospiraceae bacterium
AGCTCTACACCACAGACGCAGACATGCTAAAGGTCTACGAGACACTGTCCGGCGTGGGCGGCACTTATATGTTCGCAGCGACGTTCGGGAACGTACACGGTGTGTACAAGCCGGGCAACGTAAAGCTAAAGCCCGCCATCCTGCGTGACGGTCAGAATGCGATAAAGGCACAGTTCGGCAAGGATGCGTTCTTTTACTTCGTGTTCCACGGCGGTTCCGGTTCGGAGAAGAGCGAGATTGAGGAGACATTGGGATACGGCGTAATCAAGATGAACATCGACACCGACACCCAGTATGCATTCACCCGCCCTGTAGCTGATCACATGATGAAAAACTATGACGGTGTTCTAAAGGTAGACGGAGAGGTCGGCAATAAGAAGGTTTACGATCCCCGCTCGTATCTGAAGCTGGGCGAAAAGGGACTTGCAAAGCGCGTAATCGAGGCGGCAAATGATTTGAAGAGTGCGGGCAAGAGCACATTTTAGGCTAATTGTGAACGGCTTTTTTGCGGGGGCGGACTTTGTCCGTCCCCGCTTTGCGGTTTTGCATGAGCGCGGAAAGGCGGGGCTTGATTTAGCCCTGCGGATGTGGTATCATAATACCATAGAATGCAATCGGGAAAGGATGTTTCCGTCATATCCATAAATACCACACCCCCCTACCCCGCCGATACATTCGGCGCGGCGGTCATCGGCGCGGGACATGCCGGCGTGGAAGCGGCGCTGGCACTGGCGCGTCTTGGCATTGATACCGTTCTGTTTACTCTTTCATTGGATCAGATAGCCAACATGCCCTGTAATCCGTCCATAGGCGGCACTGCCAAGGGTCATCTAGTAAGGGAGATTGATGCGCTGGGCGGCGAGATGGGGCGGGCGGCGGACGCGGTGACGATTCACAGCCGCATGTTGAACCGGGGTAAAGGCCCTGCTGTACACAGTCTGCGAGCACAGACCGACCGCAAGGAATACCACCGATACATGAAAGAGCTTCTGGAGCACACCCAAAACCTCACCATTAAGCAGGCGGAGATATCGCGGCTTATTATCACGGACGGGCGCATTACAGGTGTCGTGACACATCTGGGGGCGGTCTACACCGTCCGTGCGTGTGTGCTTGCCTGCGGGACATATCTAAAGGGCAAGATTTTTATCGGTGAATATACAAAAGAGAGCGGTCCTGACAACTCCCATCCGGCGGAGTGGCTGTCCGAGAGCTTAAGGGAGGCGGGGATTAGTCTGCGCCGATTTAAGACGGGCACACCCGCCCGCGTGGACAGGCGCACGATTGACATTGATTGTCTCGAGGTACAGCCGGGTGACGAGCCGCCCGAGCCGTTTTCGTTCATGACGGACGAACCGATAAAAAACCGCGAGCACTGCTATATCGCCTACACCAACGCCGATACGCACCGCATAATCCTTGACAATCTGCACCGCTCTCCGCTCTATAAGGGGGAGATTGAGGGTGTGGGCCCACGGTACTGTCCCAGTATTGAGGACAAGGTGAAGCGGTTTGCGGACAAGGAGCGCCACCAGCTCTTTATCGAGCCTATGGGGATAAACACCAACGAGATGTATCTGCAAGGCATGTCCTCATCCCTGCCGGAGGAGGTGCAGCTTGAGTTTTACCGCTCAATTAAGGGGTTTTCGCGGCTGGAGCTTATGCGTACGGCGTATGCCATAGAGTATGACTGTATATATGCCACCGATCTTCTGCCGACACTCGAATTTAAGGCGGTGTCTGGGCTTTTCTGTGCGGGACAGCTAAACGGCACATCGGGCTACGAGGAAGCGGCGGCACAGGGGCTTGTCGCCGGGATAAATGCGGCGCGAGGACTAAAGGGCGAGACCCCCGCGATACTCTCCCGCACCGACAGCTACATTGGCACGCTTATAGACGATATCGTGACAAAAGGGGTGGATGACCCCTACCGAATGATGACCTCCCGCTCGGAGTACCGTCTCTATCTAAGGCAGGACAATGCCGACGAGCGATTGACCCCCAAGGGCTATGAGTGGGGACTGGTGAGCAGTGAGCGCTGGGAGCGGTATAACCGCATTAAGGACGAGAAGGAGCGGCTTATACGTTTTCTGTGCGAGACCACAGTACAACCGGACGAGCGGGTAAATTCTATACTTACCGAAAAAGGAACGACACCTATTACATCGGGTATAAAGGCGGCGGAGCTATTAAAGCGTCCGCAGCTTGACCTTGCGGCGGTACGCTCTATTCTTAATGAGGATTTACCGGCGGTGTGCGCATTAGCGGCGGGTAAAGCGGAGATTGAACTAAAGTACGAGGGGTATGTTAAGAAGCAGAGGCAGGAGGCAGAGCGGCAGAAGCGCCTGGAGGATATCCCTTTGTCCCCCGATACAGACTACACCCATGTAGATGGTCTCAGGCTGGAGGCACGGGAGAAATTAAACCGTGTTCGCCCTATGTCGGTTGCGGGAGCGGCGCGTATTCCGGGGGTGACCCCCGCCGATGTGGCGGTGCTTTTGATGCGGTTTCGATAAGGTGGCTGTTTTGTATTACTGACGAATAGAAACTATAATACACCATGCCATATTACATGGTGTATTATAGTGCATAGGCTATACAAAAACGAGCGGAATTTACAGGGTTATTCTAAATCCTTCTTTATTTTGCTGGCTGCCTTAGTTATTGATAAAACTATAGACAAGCCGACTATAAGTCCGATTGAATTACAAAAAACGGCATACAGGGGCTTGTCTTTACATCCTAGGATAATAAACAATATACCTATTATCAGTGTTGTCAAAACAGCTGTGATAAAACGAAATATTACCTGCCTTTTAAAATACGCGCGTTGACTAGGGTTTAATCTGCGGATATCATTAGCATTAAGCCCTCCAATGTTCACATAAAGCCAACTGGGTATATTTTTTGAGATACACAATGGAAATATGATTGCTTGTATAAGAAATACAAATGGACATATAAAAAACAGAAAGCTAAACATATAAAAACGCCCTTTCTCAACTAATGTAAGGAAGCTTTGCTTAAATTATATCATAACTAACCCAATATCACAATCAGAATTTAGTTTTTCGTGTGTCTGTTGTCTAGACGAAATATGGACAAAATCACACCACCCGCCCCATAATACCGACCCCTCATTATACAATATTTACAAATCTTCTCTTCCCCTCTTGACAAACTCGCATTCGCGTACTATACTATTCACATAAAGGCATAGACGGAGACCGGGAGTTACCCTTTACTTCCACAGAGAGCCGGCGTTTGGTGCGAGCCGGTGAAGCGGGTATCTTGCCTATCCCTCCCGAGCCGGAGGACGAACACGCTAAAACGTATGTTAGCGCTATTAGTCTCATCCCGTGAGATCGCGTTAAGATCACAGGCTTGTTGGAGCCTTATGCAAATTGGGTGGTTTAGCGGGTATAGCCCGTCCCTTTTGGGACAGGGCTTTTTTGATTTTATTTAAAGGAGTGTTAACGTATGGAACCTAGGATTTTGCAGATTGCCGCTCGTATTAAGGGCATGAGGGAGCTTTTGGGGATTTCCGAGGAGGAGATGGCTGCTGCCGCCGGAGTAACGGCAGGTGAGTACCGCGACCTAGAGGGCGGTAAGAGTGACTTTTCATTTACCTTTCTCTATAAATGCGCCGAGCGGTTTGGTATTGACATTGTGGAGATACTGACCGGCGAGAACCCCAAGCTTCGCTCATATACAGTCACAAGAGCGGGTAAGGGTCTGCCGATAAAGCGCCGTGCGGGATTTAACTATGAGCATATAGCGGCGCACTTTAAGGGCAAGCAGGCAGAACCGTTTGTTGTTACCGCGCCTTATGTCCCCGGAAGTGAGGATGCGCCCATAGCACTCTCGGCACACGAGGGGCAGGAGCTGGACTTTGTCATCTCCGGCAGGCTAAAGGTGCGTATTGAGGATCATACCGAGGTGCTGGAGGCGGGGGATTCGATTTATTATGATTCGTCTCGCGGTCACGGTATGATTGCATTGGACGACAGCTGTACATTTCTAGCGGTGGTAATGAAGAAAGAGAGAGGTGCGGGCAGATGAGCGAGCGTTTCTATAAAAAGTTTTGCAGCGAGCAGTTTGACAAAAACGGGGTACTGTGCGCTTTCGATGCCAAATATCCCGATAACTTCAACTTCGGCTATGATGTGGTGGATGCAATAGCCGCCGCCGAACCCGGAAGAAAGGCGCTTCTCTGGACAAACGAGCAGGGTGACGAGCGCACATTCACATTTGAGGACATGCGCGTCCTGTCCAACAAGGCTGCCAACTTCTTCCTCTCACAGGGTGTGGGCAAGGGCGACATGGTTATGCTCATCCTAAAGCGGCACTGGCAGTTCTGGGCGGCGATAATCGGGCTTCACAAGATAGGCGCGGTGACCATCCCGGCTACCAATCTTCTGACGGTCAAGGATGTGGTCTACCGCGGCAACTCTGCCGGAATAAAGGCGGCTGTGGTCACAGGAATGGGCGAGATAGCCGACAATGTCCTAAATGCGCAGTCACAGCTCGATATGCCCATGAAGCTGTTTATCGCAAACGGCACACACAATGGCTTTGTAAGCTTTGACGATGGTCTGGAAGCGGCTTCGGGCGAGCTTGACCGTGTCGAGACTAAGGCTAATGACCCGCTGCTTCTCTACTTCACATCGGGCACAACAGGATATCCCAAGATGGTGCTGCACGATCACACCTATCCTATAGGGCACATCATCACGGCGGTACATTGGCACAACATCCCCCGGGACGGATTGCATCTGACTGTCTCCGAGACCGGCTGGGGCAAGGCTGTATGGGGTAAGCTCTACGGACAATGGTTTGCCGAGGCGTGTGTGTTCGTGTACGACTACGACAAGTTCGTGCCCTCTGACATGCTTTCTCTGTTCGGGAAGTATGGTATCACCTCATTCTGCGCTCCTCCCACTATATACCGTTTCCTCATTCAAGAGGATGTGTCCGGATATGACCTCTCGTCACTCAAGTATGCCACCATAGCGGGTGAGGCGCTCAATCCGGAGGTGTTCAACAAGTTCTATGAGCTTACAGGGATAAAGCTCATGGAGGCGTTTGGTCAAACCGAGATGACCATGCTAATCGGCACACTGCCCGGAATGGAGCCGCGTCCCGGTTCTATGGGTAAACCCTCCCCTCTCTACACCGTCGCACTGGAAAATGAGGACGGCGAGCCGGTTGTACCGGGTGAGGTCGGGGAGATTGTGGTCAAGACATGTGACGGTGTGAAGCAGCTGGGCCTGTTTTCCGGCTACTACCGTGACGAGGATCGCACACGTCAAGCGTGGCACGACAATACCTATCATACAGGCGATACCGCATGGATGGACGAGGACGGCTACTACTGGTATGTCGGGCGCACGGACGATATCATAAAGTCCTCCGGCTACCGTATAGGTCCGTTTGAGATAGAGAGTGTGCTAATGGAGCACGAGGCGGTAATGGAGTGCGCTGTCACAGGTGTACCCGACGAGATAAGGGGTCAGGTCGTAAAGGCGACTGTAGTTCTGGCAAGGGGCTTTACCCCATCCGACAAGCTTAAAAAGGAGCTTCAGGAGTTTGTCAAGGCGCAGACCGCTCCTTATAAGTATCCGCGTATAGTCGAGTTTATGGATGCATTGCCTAAAACCATAAGCGGCAAGATTAAACGTGTTGAGCTGAGATAGTGAGATAAAAGGGGGAACGGCTATATCGTTCCCTCTTTTTCTATCCTGAAAAACCCACTCTTGACAAATGGGGAATATATGGTACAATAGTAATCGTACAATGAATGTACATAGAGACGGCCGAAGCCGTACGCATTAACGGGTCATGAGGGCTTAGAGTTCGCGGAGAATCCGCGTATGCCTGCTCATGGCTGTATTTTTGTGTAAAGGGGTCGTTTTTTATGAACACTACAACGAGAAAATTAGGTGCTAAAGAGCTTGTTCTGGCGGCATTATTCACGGCAGCGGGGGTTATTTTGCCCATCGTGTTCCACTGGTTCGGTATGGCGGGGTTCATCTTTCTGCCCATGCACATCCCGGTGCTTTTGTGCGGCTATATCTGCGGCTCACGCTACGGTGCGGCGTGCGGTGTGCTTGTAACAGTGCTGTCGAGCCTGTTTACCGGTATGCCCCCCATGTATCCTATAGGTGTGACCATGATATTTGAGCTTTTGGCATACGGAGCACTGGCGGGTTATACATATAAGCTGTGGAAGTCTAAGCCGTGGGGTATCTTTGCGTCACTGATAAGCACCATGATAGGCGGACGCATAGTATTGGCTCTCGTAAACTGGGCACTTTGGGGGATGTTCGGGTTTAATATAACAGCCGAAGCGTTTCTCATGGGGACATTCGTCACCGCACTGCCCGGTATCATCATTCAGCTCATAGCTGTACCTGTAATAATGCTGACAATAAAGGCGTTGGGACGAAAATCAGCCGCTTAACCTATGACAGGTGATTAGTAATACTCTAAAAAAAGAGGTAAAGCCATGCTGGAGCGTGACAGATCGTTCTACAGATCGCTTGTAAGAATCGCCGCCCCTGTAGCCTTGCAGTGGCTTTTGTCCGTTCTTGTGAACATGCTCGACAACATAATGGTAGCGTCCATGG
>CAYSTR010000148.1:0-6591 GCA_964433745.1 uncultured Oscillospiraceae bacterium
TGATATAGATGTAAAAACAAACGCACAGCTTTGAAACCTGAAATGGAGGAACTTAGCATATGATGATTAAATACCGGGTACATGAGGTGGCGAGGGATCTAAACCTTAACAACAAGGATATCATAGATCTGCTGGCACAGTATACGGATGGGTTAAAAAAACATATGACAGCCCTCACCGACGAGGAGCTAAGTATTATTTTTGAACATTATACCCAGAAAGCAGAGCTTAAAAACTTTGAGGAGTATTATAAAAAGGCTCTTCGCCCCGAACCGGTCAAAAAGACCGACAGTGTAGCGGTTCAAGTGCCTATAATCAAGGCAGAACCGGTAGCTCCTACAGAGGAGAAGCCGGTTGTAACCGCCGCGCCCGAAAAGCCCCCAGTACAGGCACCCCCTGCTCCGACAGTGCAAACCCCGATACAGAATCCACCGGCAGCACAAAAGCCTGTCGCACCTCAACCCAGACCTTTGGTACAGCAGCAAAGACCTCAGCAGCAGTCACAGCCAAGACCCGCACAACCCGCTTCACAGCAGCCGAGACCCGGTGACAACAGAAATGCTGCACCCGGGCAGCAGCAGAAGCCTCCGTTTCAGCAGAGACCGCAGCAGTCACAGCAAAGCCAACAGCAAAAGCCCTCCCGGTTTGACAGACCGGAGGCGCAAAAACCGCAGAATACACCTATTAATACCCCTCCTAAGCAGGATATAAAGAAGGACCAAAAGCATCAGCTTCCGGCGGCGAGACCGCAGGCGCAAAAGCTCCAGACAGCGGGTATGGCGGAGAAAAGCGTAACCGAGGTCAAGACGGTGGACACACGCCAGGTGCATGTAAACCTCGACCGCTACAACGAAAAGTACGAGCAGATTGCGCCGGTTGGACGCATAACAGGCGAGGGGCAGCGTAAGCAGAAGCTGTCGCAAAAGTCCGCACAACGCGGCAAGCCCTTTAGCTCCAAGCGTGAGACCGAGCAGGATAAGCTTAAAAAGATAGCCCTTGAAAAAGCCAGAAAGGCACAGCTTAAAATAACAATCCCCGATGAGATTACGGTAGGTGAGCTGGCCTCACGCTTAAAGGTCACGGCGGCTGTGGTTATTAAGAAGCTTATGGGACTGGGTGTCATGGCGGCGATAAACGATATTGTCGATTATGACAGTGCAGAGCTTGTGGCGGTGGAACTGGGCGCTAAGGTGGAGCGTGAGGTCACGCTGACCATTGAGGAACGGCTCATCGACACATCCGAGGACACCACAGGGGAGCTTTACGAGCGTTCGCCTGTCGTGGTTGTTATGGGTCACGTTGACCATGGTAAAACCTCCCTTTTGGACGCTATCCGCAGTGAGAACGTCACCGCCACCGAGGCGGGCGGTATCACACAGCACATCGGTGCGTACAGAGTAGGGGTAAAGGGGCGTGAGGTTACGTTCCTTGACACACCCGGTCATGAGGCGTTCACATCCATGCGAGCACGCGGCGCACAGGTCACGGATATAGCCATCCTCGTCGTTGCGGCGGATGACGGTATCATGCCGCAGACCGTAGAAGCCATAAACCATGCCAAGGCGGCGGGCGTGTCTATTATCGTTGCGATTAACAAGATGGATAAAGAGGGTGCAAACCCCGACAGGATAAAGCAGGAGCTGACCGAGTACGAGCTTGTAAGTGAGGAGTGGGGCGGAGACACAATATGTGTGCCCGTATCCGCACTAAAGCACGAGGGCATAGACCATCTTCTGGAGATGATTGTTCTTGTGGCGGACATGAAGGAGCTAAAAGCCAATCCCAACCGCCGCGCACAGGGTACTGTTATAGAAGCCCGTCTCGATAAAGGACGCGGTCCTGTGGCGACTATACTCGTACAAAACGGTACACTCAGAATTGGCGACATTGTAATCGCGGGAACAGCCCTAGGACGTGTCCGCGCCATGAGGGACGATCACGGAAATTCCATGGAGACGGCAGGACCGTCTGTGCCTGTGGAGATTACAGGTCTAGGCGAGGTGCCCAGTGCGGGTGACATCTTCAACGCCGTTGAGGATGAGCGTCTGGCGCGTGAGCTTGTGGATCAGCGCCGTACACGCCAGAAGGAGGAGCAGTTTAGCTCATACCAGAAGGTCACACTGGAGAATCTATTCAGCCAGATTGAGCAGGGTGAGGTCAAAGAGCTTGCGGTCATCGTCAAGGGCGATGTGCAGGGTTCTGTCGAGGCTGTACGCCAGTCCCTGGAAAAGCTCTCGAATGCGGATGTGCGCGTGAGAGTAATTCATGGCGGTGTGGGTACAATAACAGAGTCCGATATTCAGCTTGCCAATGCCTCCAATGCCATTATCGTGGGCTTTAACGTGCGCCCCGATCCGGCAACGAGAGAGAGCGCACAAAGAAACAATGTAGACATGCGGCTGTACCGTATCATCTACGACTGCATAGAGGAGATTTCCGCGTCCATGAAGGGGCTTCTTGCTCCCAAGTTCAAGGATGTGGATTTGGGACGCATCGAGGTACGCCAGGTCTACAAGATTACCGGTGTAGGGCTTGTTGCGGGATCATATGTGCTAGACGGCAAGGTTACACGCGGCAGCAGTATCCGCGTAGTGCGTGACGGTATTGTTGTGGTAGAGGACAAGATAGACAGCCTCAAACGTTTCAAGGACGATGTGCGTGAGGTAGCTGCGGGCTACGAGTGCGGTGTCACCCTCGCAAAGTTTGCCGACCTTAAAGAAGGCGACATATTCGAGGCATACGAGACGGTGGAGGTAAAGGACTAACACCGGGAGGTAGCATATGACAGGACACAGAATAAGCAGAATAAATGAAGATTTCAGACGCGAGCTGACAGAGGTCATGCGCACACTCAAGGATCCGCGTATATCGGGGCTTGTCACAGTCGTGCGCACAGAGGTGACCAATGATCTTTCCTATGCTAAGGTCTATATAAGCTCAATTGACGGACTTTCCTCTGCTAAAAATGCGGTAGAGGGACTAAAGAGTGCGTCCGGGTTTATAAAAAGAGAACTTGGTATGCGTCTAAAGCTTAGAAAAATGCCCGAGCTTAGGTTTATCGCGGACAACTCTATAGAGTACTCTGCCGGTATACTAAAAAAGCTGGACGAGCTTAACATAAAGGACGATACGGAGGAAACCTGATGGGCAGGCTCACCACTCCCGGAGCAGTTATACGGGAGCTAAAGGCGGCGGATGATATCGTCATCCTCGCACATCAAAGTCCCGACGGGGACACAATCGGCTCGGCCTTTGCGCTCATGCACGCCCTGGGTGCTCTTGGAAAACGAGTACGTGTGGAATGTTCCGACCCATACCCGGAGGTCTACCGCTTCCTGCATGACGGATACGAGCCGGAACAGTTTAACGAGCGTCTTATTATATCTACCGACATTGCTACAGAGCAGCTCTTTGGCGAGAAGCTCGAAAGGTATAAAGGGCGTGTGGATATTGCGATAGACCATCACCCCACCAACACCCGATTTGCAAAGCGGACACTTCTGGTTCCCGCGGCGGCGGCGACCTGTGAAATAATGTACAAGGTCATAAGAGGGCTGTGTGACGAGATAGACGCTAAAACTGCTTCATGTCTCTACACGGGGCTTGCCACCGATACAGGCTGCTTTAAGTTTTCAAACACAACCCCCTTGTCCCACGAGATAGCAGCAAAGCTCATGCGCTACGGTGCTGATGCGGCATATATAAACCGCCATATCTTCGAGACCAAGACAAGACAGCGCCTAGAGCTTGAAATGACGGCGCTGTCCTCGATAAAATACTATGAAAACGGGCGTATCGCCGTCATGTACATTCCGCTGGATATGTTGGTCTCGACCGGTGTCAGTGAGGAGGAGACCGACAGTATATCGTCTCTCCCGCGCCAGATAGCGGGTGTCGAGATTGGCATTACAGTCAAACAGCGGGAGGGCGGCGAGTTCAAGGTTTCGGTGCGTACAGGGGAGCAGTATGACGCATCCGAGATTTGTAAACGCTTTGATGGCGGCGGACATAAACGTGCCGCCGGATGTCTCTTGCGCGGCACCCCTGAAACAGCGTTGAATGCGCTTGTGGCGGCAGCCTGTGCGGCGAAAAAGCTGTCCTAACGCTTACCCAACATGTAAAGAAGCCTAAGAGCGTGTACATTCTCGTCCATATGGGCCTTGTAGTAGGCGTTTCTCAAGAGCTCGTTTCGCTCACTTAGCTTTACCTGCTCGCCGTATTTACGGTAGTCACCGCTTTCATCGAGCACGCGACCGGCTAAAATATCAAAAAAGTCCCCTTCAATGACCGGCGGAGTAAACTGCGGATTGTAGTCTCTGCCGGTCATTCGTTCCAGTATGTAGCGGAAATTATCGGCATGACTCTGCTCGTCCTCTGCGAACTCTATGAGCAGATCTGCATACTCGTCATTGGGTGCAAACCCCGCAAGCTCCCTGTACAAAAGAGAATCCTTGGTCTCTGCGTCTATGTAGGTTTTAAGCCTTTCTTGTGTATTCATACGAATCACCTCCTAGATATAGTTGTGTCATTATATTCATTTTTTAACGGTTTTGACACAAAATAAGCCGCATACCGTCTGAAAATACGGTATGCGGCTTATTTTCATGTGCGATTAATAATGCTGTCAAATATTAATACTTACTGTCGTTATACTGCGGCAGCGCCCTTGTCCGTCCGGACTGGGTGCTCCTACCGATAGGGGTCACGACCTCACCTGTCACACCCGACAGCTTGAACCGAGCCACCAGTGACCGCATGATAGCAGCTTGACCGGACAGCTCCTCCGCAGCGGCGGCGCTCTCCTCCGATGTGGCTGAATTGGTCTGCACTACAGCCGAAATCTGTTCTACACCCTGAGTAATCTGCGAGATAGAAGCGGCCTGTTCCTTTGAAGCTATGTTTACATCGTCAATGAGGTTTGTGGAGGCTGTCGCACCCTCGACTATGCCCAGAAGCTCCTTTGCGGTCTCGTCTGCAATCTTTACACCGTTTGCAACGGATGTTATGGAGCGTTCAATAAGCTCGGTGGTCACCTTTGCCGCTTCACCCGACTTTCCGGCAAGGTTTCTCACCTCGTCCGCTACTACGGCAAAGCCCTTACCGGCAGAACCCGCACGTGCCGCCTCTACTGCCGCGTTTAGTGCGAGAATATTTGTTTGGAATGCGATATCCTGGATGTTCTTGTTTATCTTCTTTATCTCCTCGGACGAGCGGCTGATTTCGTCCATAGCGGTAATGAGCTTCTGCATGTGCTCGTTGCTCGTAAGCACCGCACCCTTTGCATTGTTGGACATGCGGCTTGCTTCCGCCGTCTTTTCGGCGTTATTGTTTACTTGATGTGCTATAGTCGCAAGAGAAGCGGACAGCTCTTGAATGGATGAAGCCTGCTCGGTTGCACCCTGTGCCAGAGCCTGTGAGCCGCTGGACACCTGCTCTGAGCCGTTTGCCACCTGCACAGACGAGATATTAATCTGTGAAAGAGTATCGTTCAGTGATACGAGTATCTCGTTTATAGATGTGATAAGCGGTTTAAAATCTCCGGGATAATCAACTCCCTGCGACGAAACGGTGAGATTACCGTGTGACATCTCGGCTAGTATCCCAGTAAGATCGGATATTATCCTATTTACTGACAAAATGAGCCTCTCGGTGGACATAGCCAGCATCCCCACCTCGTCACGGTTCGTGATGCGTGGCATATCGGACGCAAGATCGCCCTGTGAGAGAGCTTCAATACGGCTTACACAAAGCGAGAGCGGTTTAGTTATGCTCTTTGTCACGGATATACTAAGCACAACAATTAAAGCGGCAGCTATAAGTGCCAGTACTATGAGAATAAGTGAGGAGAAGTTAGCCGACTTTGTTGATGCGGTGACGGTATCCCCCGCATAGGCCTCTACCTTATCACCTATATCTGAAAGAAGAGTAGTTATCTTATTTAGCTCCGGCAGATATTTACTGTTCATCACACTAATGGCTTCGCTGTTTTGATTGTTTGACGCAAGGCTCAATACCTGCTCTCGGTATGGCTTACCCGCATGAGCGGCATTTATGGCTTGGTCAATAAGCTCCGCTTCCTGCGGAACCAGTGCTTTTATCTCGAGCAGCAGCCGGTTAAACTCCTCCGCATAGAAGTTTGCTTCATCCACAGCTTGTTTAGTGGAATTGGAATCCTCGGTCGTAAACGCCTGATATATGTCTGCCTCGAGATACCTTATATCGTGTTTTGCTTCCCATGTCTTTATTGTTGCTGCATGAGCACCTTTATAGAAGTCGGTCATATTCTCGGAAACGGATTTTATCTGGTTTAAAGCATAAAACGTAACCACAAGATAAACCAACAGGACAGCTCCAAAAGCCATTATCAGCCTAGTGCCAACCTTTAAGTTTTTCACAGTATCTACCTCTCAATCATGATTTGGCATGTTAGATTAATTATATATCAATAAAATTTCCATGTCAATTAGTTTTAAACCTTAATAAATATAACCTTTTTTGGAATTATTTATTAATTACGCCAGTTTTAATAAAAGGTATTTCCCATAAAAAATTCTTAATACTAACATAAGAATAAAATAATTCTGCAATGGA
>CAYSTR010000149.1:0-6587 GCA_964433745.1 uncultured Oscillospiraceae bacterium
ACCATCCGCACGTCAAGCGGATGCTCTACCAGCTGAGCTAATCGTCCAAAAAAAGGACAAACTTATTATAATATAGATTTTTCACAAAATCAAGTTATTTTTTTGTATTATACATAATTTCGACAAAATAGACAGCCTAGACATAAATATATACGCAATATTTTATGTCATTTTTATAAACTTTGGAAATTATTGACGGGTTACAATTATTTTATTCCTAATGTATTGAAAATTAACGTTGGATATGGTAAAATATACCGAATATATGTGTGGATTGAAAGGGCGCTAATGACAATTATCGGAATAGACCCCGGATATGCAATAATGGGATACGGCATTGTAGAGTATAACAAAACCAAGTTTAAGCTAATAGACTATGGTGCGGTTACCAGAAGCTAACACACCGATGGATATGAGACTGTGTACAATCTATGACGGTCTGGACGAGCTCCTTGAACGCTATCATCCCACACATCTGGCTGTGGAGGAGCTATTTTTTACCACAAACCAAAAGACAGCAATATTTGTAGGACAGGCGAGGGGTATTGTACTTTTGGCAGCACGAAAGCACAATCTAATTTTGGGTGAATACACACCCCTACAGGTAAAGCAGTCAGTGGTGGGATACGGCAAGGCCGAGAAAAAGCAGGTCATGGAGATGGTGCGTCTCATGCTGGGACTACGAGAATGTCCCCGACCAGATGATGCTGCGGATGCGCTGGCTGTTGCGATATGCCATGCTCACTCATACAGCTCGGTCATCAATTCGGCGGTTTCGGCAAAGCTTCTTTAGTTGATGGAATGAAAGAACTAAAAGCTAGAACACGCTATTTCTTTATTATTTTGTGTTCGATTGGAGCATGTTCATAATTATGTTTTACAGTATAAGAGGAAAACTTATCCATAAGGAAGTAAATATGGCTGTCGTGGAGTGCGGCGGAATAGGCTACAAGTGCCTTTCAACAATAAACTCCATAGCAAAGCTGGAGAGAATGGGAGAGGTAACTCTCTACACCCATCTTCATGTGCGTGAGGATAATATTGATTTATTCGGGTTTTGCGACCAAACAGAGCTAAACTGCTTTAAGCTGTTAATCTCTGTTTCGGGAGTGGGTCCTAGTGTCGGACTTAACATCCTGTCACAGCTTAGTCCCGAACGGTTTGCCATGATGGTGGCGGCATCTGACATTAAGGGTCTGACACAGTGTAAGGGCGTGGGAGCAAAGCTTGCCGGGCGCATTGTGCTAGAGCTAAAGGACAAGCTGCAAAAAGAGGGAAGCATCCCCGAAGCGGCGGGGTTTGCCGCAGTTTCGAGTTCAAGCGGCAACGCGGGGGAGGCGGTCAGTGCGCTTACGGTACTAGGTTTTTCACAAACCGAAGCAGTCGCCGCCGTGAGCAGGCTACCGTCTGATATGACGATTGAGAGCATGATTAAAGAAGCATTAAAGAAGCTGACGGTGAACTAAACTAAAAGGTGGTGCGCTGGTGGAGTTTGAGGATAGGATAGTCGGCTCGGAGTACACAGGTGAGGATGCAGAGGCAGAGGTTTCACTTCGCCCTCGGTCACTGTCGGACAAGGAATATATTGGACAAAAGAAGGTAAAAGAGAATCTGTCTGTCTTTATCAAGGCGGCAAAGGTGCGGGGTGAGCCGCTTGACCATGTACTCTTATACGGCCCTCCGGGACTGGGTAAAACCACGCTTGCAGGTATAATAGCCGCCGAGATGGGGGTAAGTATACGTGTTACCTCAGGTCCTGCCATAGAAAAGCCGGGAGATCTTGCCGCTATTCTGACTAATCTCTCGCCTGGGGATATTCTTTTTATTGATGAGATACACCGACTGTCCAGAAGTGTGGAGGAGGTGCTCTATCCGGCAATGGAGGACTTCGCACTGGATATTATTATAGGAAAAGGGCCGTCAGCCAGATCAATCCGTATTGATTTATCTCGTTTTACGCTTATTGGAGCTACTACAAGAGCCGGTCAGCTTACGTCACCCCTTAGAGACAGATTTGGCGTTGTAATGCGGCTTGAAATGTATACTCCGGACGAGCTGTCCGCTATTATCGAACGTTCGGCGGCGATACTAAAAATTGGATGTGAGCAGGACGGTGCTTACGAGATGGCGCTGCGTTCGAGGGGGACGCCGCGAATTGCCAACCGTCTTTTGAAGCGCGTCCGTGACTTTGCACAGGTAATAGGGGATGGGACAATAGATAAATCTATTGCAAAAGAAGCGCTAAACCGTCTGGAGATTGATCCGCTAGGACTAGATAATATAGACAGGATAATGCTCACTTCGATTATAAAGTATTACGGCGGGGGACCTGTGGGACTGGAGACACTGGCAGCTTCAATAGGAGAAGAGGCTGTGACATTAGAGGATGTGTATGAACCGTACTTGATGCAGATTGGGTTTTTAAGCAGAACACCGAGGGGGAGATGTGTTACTGCGCTGGCATATGAGCATCTGGGGATGAAAAAGCCTGAAAATACCGAAAATACAGGAATACAGCTCGAAATATAGCACATATTTTGAGAAATTGTCTATTATAGTAGTAAATGCTTAGGAGGGTGATGATATGGGAAAGATATTTGGTACAGACGGAGCCAGAGGGTTGGCAAACGGATTTTTAACTCCGGAGCTTGCATTAAACATCGGTAGAGCAGCAGCAATAGTTTTAACAGCGCACCTAAAGCACAGCGCAAAGATTATTATCGGTAAGGACACGCGGATTTCATCTGATATGTTGGAAGCGGCACTTATGGCGGGAATATGCTCTGTGGGAGCGGATGCGGTCAGCTTGGGGGTAGTTCCCACTCCGGCGGTAGCTTTCCTCGTCAAGGATATGGGTGCTGACGCAGGTGTTATGATATCCGCTTCACACAACTCATTTGAGGATAACGGAATAAAGCTGTTTGGCGGTGAGGGCTGTAAGCTCCCAGATCGTATTGAGGACGAGATAGAAAAGCTTATTTTCGATGACAACTTCTCGGAAAATGCTAAAAAAGGCGCACAGATAGGACGCATGTATGAGGATAAGGAAGCAGTACTCCGTTATATCACATATGTATCCTCTACAGCAACGCACAAGCTTGACGGTATAAAAGCACTTATCGACTGTGCAAACGGAAGCGCATACACTACCGCCAAGGCTCTGTTTTGCGGACTGGGTGCTGATGTGACACTTATAAATGTAAATCCGGACGGAATTAACATAAACGACAACTGCGGCTCTACCAAGCTTACCAGCTTGCAAGAGCATATAAAAAAAGGTGAATACGATATTGGTATAGCCTTTGACGGTGATGCGGACAGATGCCTTTGTCTTGACCATGAGGGAAATACCGTTGACGGCGATCAGATAATGGCGATCCTGGCGTCTGGGATGAAAAGCTCTGGGACTCTTATAAAGAACACATTGGTTGTGACGGTAATGTCCAATCTGGGGCTTTTTCATGCTATGGAGCGTGAGGGGATAATAACGATAAAAACGCAGGTGGGTGACAGATATGTGCTCGAAGAGATGCTCTCAAATGGATACCGTATAGGCGGGGAGCAGTCGGGGCATGTCATACTGCTTGATTATATGACTACCGGTGACGGTCAGCTCTGTGCGGTTAAGCTCATGGAGATTATGGCTGAAAATAAAAAAAGTCTAAAAGAGCTGTCGGGAATTATGAAGCGGTATCCGCAGGTGTTAAAGGGCGTTAAGGTAGAGGATAAAAGCTGTATCGAGAGTGACAATGTAAAGGCGGCTCTTGACCGTGCGGATGAGATGCTAGGCGGCGATGGGCGGGTGCTTTTAAGACCGTCGGGAACAGAGCCTGTGGTGCGGGTTATGGTAGAGGGCAGTGACGAAGCGCTTATCAATAAAATTGCCGATATGATTGTCGGGGAAATAAAAAATAACTTAAAGTAAAAATAAGGTAATGGTGACGCATGAGGATTGCGGTATGGGACGATTATGAGCTTATAGACACATCCGGCGGGGAGCGGTTGGAGCGGTGGGGCAGCCATCACCTCATCCGCCCCGATCCGCAGATTATATGGCAGACCGAGAGGAAGCATCCCCTCTGGCGGGGAGCGGACGCCCACTATCTGCGCTCTAACACCGGCGGGGGGCATTGGGAGTACAACAAGAATCTGCCGGTTGCTTGGACGATTGAACGCGAGGGTCTAAAATTCAGCGTCAGTCCCACAGGATTTAAGCATACAGGACTTTTCCCCGAACAAGCAGTAAACTGGGACATAATGGCAAAGCTTATAAAGCAGGCAAGCAGACCGATAAGCGTCTTAAACCTCTTTGCATATACCGGAGGAGCGACACTTGCCTGTGCCAAGGCGGGAGCTTGTGTCTGTCATGTAGATGCGGCAAAGGGTATGGTTCAAAAGGCAAAGGAAAATGCCGTACTGTCGGGATTATCCGATAAACCCATACGATATATTGTGGACGATTGCAGGAAGTTTTTAGAGCGCGAGATAAGGCGCGGCGTAAGGTATGACGGAGTAGTACTCGATCCTCCGTCCTACGGGCGAGGTCCCGGCGGCGAGGTCTGGAAGCTTGAGGATGAGGTGTTCGGGCTTATGCAGCTGGTTCGTCAGGTACTAAGCGAAAAGCCGTTGTTCGTGCTATTAAACTCATACACCACAGGGCTTTCCTGTTCGGTGATGGAGTATTTGCTAGGCGTTATTCTGACAGATAAGTTTAACTCGATATCTTCAGACGAGATTGGACTACTGGTCACCGAGACAGGGCTTTCTTTACCCAGCGGTACTACCGCCTATGCTATAAACGGATAAAAGATGAGGTACAATGGAAGAGATTATTAGAGCGGTTGATATAACCTTTACCTATCAAGAGAACGAGACCCAGCCGGTTATCGACAATGTGTCGCTTACCGTAAGAGAGGGTGAGTTTGTATCAGTATTAGGACATAACGGTTCGGGTAAATCCACACTGGCAAAGCACCTCAACGGTATTCTTCTGCCGTCGGGGGGAAAGGTGTTCATATATGATATGGACACAGCCGACGAGGAGAGTATCTATGATATACGAAAAACGGTAGGTCTTGTATTTCAAAACCCGGACAATCAGCTTGTGACAACGATTGTAGAAGAGGACGTGGCTTTTGCGCTAGAAAATCTGGGAGTTCCTCCCGACGAGATACGAAAGCGTGTAGACGAAGCGCTCCTACTTGTTGACATGTACGATTACCGCGAGTATGAGCCGCATAAACTGTCGGGCGGACAAAAACAGCGCATAGCCATAGCGGGAATAATCGCCATGAGCCCGCGTTGTATAGTCCTAGACGAGCCCACAGCCATGCTAGACCCTCACGGACGCGCAGAGGTACTCACGACCATCAAACGGCTGAATGAGGAAAAGGGTATAACTGTAGTGATTATAACGCACTATATGGACGAGGCGGCGAGGACAGGACGTGTCGTCGTCATGGACAAGGGTAGGGTGTTATTAGACGGTACACCCCGTGAGATATTTTCACAGGTGGAGCTTCTAAAATCGGTGGGACTTGATGTACCGCAGACGACCGAGCTGTTGTTTGAGCTTAAAAAAGAGGGACATCCCCTCCCGGACGGAGTTTTAAGCGTAGATGACTGTGTAGAAGCGATATTAAAGTTGAGAGATGAGAAATAGATTTGGAAACTAACAGTATCATAAAGCTTGAGCATTTAAGCCATATATATAACTATGGACTGCCCTTTGAGAAGCGTGCGGTGGACGATGTAACGCTCTCCATTCCGGAGGGGGCGTTCATCGGTGTGATTGGACATACCGGTTCAGGTAAATCCACACTCATTCAGCATTTGAACGGTCTCTTGAAACCGACACTGGGCAAGGTGTATTTCGACGGACGCGATATCTGGACGGACAAGCAGTATATGATATCCGTAAAGTTTCAGGTGGGGCTTGTGTTCCAGTACCCCGAATATCAGCTGTTTGAGGAGACGGTCTATAAGGACATAGCCTTTGGTCCGTCTAATATGGGGCTTACTAAGGATGAGATACATGAACGTATAAGCTACGCCGCCGGGTTTACTGGGCTTTCAGAGGAGCACCTCATGAAATCACCCTTTGAACTGTCGGGCGGACAGAAGCGCCGTGCGGCTATAGCGGGAGTTATCGCTATGCGTCCGCGTGTACTTATTCTAGATGAACCAACAGCCGGGCTTGACCCCAAAGGACGCGACAAGATATTAGGACAGATGCGCGAATACCACAGGCAGACCCGCTCAACCGTTATATTAGTGTCTCACAGCATGGAGGATATTGCTAAGAACACCGATATAGTGCTGGTCATGAACAAGTCAAAGATTGCTATGCTTGACACAACGCGAAATGTCTTTGAGCGTCATGATGAGCTTGAAGCGATGGGGCTGACTGTTCCGCAGATAACAAAGGTATTCATGAAGCTTCGTGAAAAAGGAGTGTATTCGGGTGAGCCTGTCTATACAGTGAAATATGGTGTGCAGGAGCTAAAAAGGCTGTTGGGAGGGGATAGGTCTTGATTAACATTACAATAGGGCAGTATTATCAAGGTCAATCCGTTGTACACCGTCTT
>CAYSTR010000150.1:0-6578 GCA_964433745.1 uncultured Oscillospiraceae bacterium
TCCGCGCCCTCTTTGAGCGCAATCTCAACTATACGCTTTGCAATGACCGGGCGGGCAAAGGATGTACCCAACAGATACTGGTTCTCATATACCGCACCCGCTTTAATAGTCGGGAAGATAAAGTCCTCCACGAACTCCTTTGTTAAATCCTCGATATAAAGCTTGGAAGCGCCTGTCTTAATCGCCTTTTCCTCTAGTCCGGTCAGCTCTGAGCCCTGCCCGACATCGGCGGCAACGGCTATAACCTCGCAGCCGTAGTTGTCCTTGAGCCAAGGAATGATTATGGATGTATCCAGTCCGCCGGAGTATGCAAGTACTACCTTTTTATATGTCTTATTCATAAAATTACCTGTCCTCTCACAGTAATATTAGTCCTTAGGATAAGCATAGGTATATTATAAACCATTCATTTCCAAAATGCAATAGGTATTTTCAATAAACATACAAATTATTTGCATATTCATTCGGGTATATTCCATATATACCGCATATAAATGCATAAATATACAGTATTATGCAGAGGGAGTTGTATAAACCATATGATGCGCTGGATATTTACAGGGATAATAGTCATCTCTGTTTTGGTGGGTTTTTTCGGCGGACGGATAAATGATGTATCTGCGGCGGCATTGTCCGAGGCGGGGAACGCCGTCTCGCTTGTCATCTCGATTATGGGGAACATATGCCTGTGGAGCGGTATAATGGCCGTGGCTAAGGTGTCGGGGCTGACAAACATCATAGCAAGACTTCTGTCCCCCATTGTCACCCGCCTGTTCCCGGATGTGCCGTTAGACAGTCCCGCCATGAGCTACATAACCATGAACATGTCCGCCAATCTCCTGGGTCTCGGCAACGCCGCCACGCCCTTGGGACTTTCTGCCATGCACGAGCTAAACAAGCTAAAGCCCGCAAACGGCACTGCCACAAACGCAATGGTAACATTTGTGGTACTCAATACCGCGTCACTGACAATACTCCCGTCCACGCTGGCTGCCATGCGTCTGGCTACCGGCTCGTCCGCACCGCTTGACATTCTGCCCTCCATGTGGGTGGCATCCTTTGTCTCGGTGGTGACCGGCGTGACGCTGGCGATTATACTGAGAAAGAGCGCAAGCAAGCGATAAGGTGATGGCATGAATTTTTCTTCAATCTTCGTCCCGCTCATGATAACAGGCATACTTGTGTTCGGTCTTATAAAGCGCGTGGATGTATTCACCGTGTTCCTCGAGGGTGCTAAGGAGGGGCTTATGATATGTATGCGCATACTGCCCGCGCTGGTGGCACTTATGACGGCTGTAGGAATGTTTAAGGCTTCGGGGGCGCTCGATATACTCACCTCCCTTGCCGCTCCTGTGACCGATCTTTTTTCCATCCCCCGGGAGGTCGTGCCGCTTGCGCTGCTGCGACCTGTATCGGGAAGCGGTGCGCTTGCGTATGTTAACGAGCTTTTGCAGACCTTTGGACCCGATTCGTTTATCGGGCGGGTAGGGAGCGTCATGCTAGGCTCAACCGAGACCACATTCTACACGATAGCGGTGTACTACGGCAGTGTCATGGTTACAAAGACACGCCACACGCTGTGGGCATCGCTTGCGGCTGATATGGTGGGGTTTATTATGAGCGTCATGTGTGTACGGTTGTTTTACTAAACCCTGTAACCCGCTCCCACAGGACGGCATACAATAATGCAGGGAATAATTTTTTAACAGCCGACGCATTAAACCCCAATCAATAAAAGGGAGGTTTGTGCCGGAACTTAGGTTCTTGCCTTAAATATGTATAATTCTCTTATAATGCTCTCATCCATTACCTATGCTATAAAAGCACAAAGATATCTGGAAACCAAGGGTATTTATTCAAATATTGTGAGAACCCCGGAGCATCTTAAAACAAAGGGGTGCAGCTACAGTCTTTCGGTATCCAGAAACCCCGAACAGGTAGCTTCTCATCTGTCCTCGGTGGGCTTTAATATTCTAGGTATCATCTGATAAACGTAAATCCCGGAAATTGGAGGCAATATATGGTAAGCACACGCAGCAATACGCTCATATATCTTGATAACGCCGCAACCAGCTGGCCTAAGCCCCGCTCTGTCACAAGAGCGGTCACAGATGCGTTGTTTAATTATGGCGCGAATCCCGGACGGTCGGGACACAGCCTCTCGCTTAAAGCGGCAGGGGCGGTTTTCTCCGCCCGCGAGACCGTATGCGGCTTTTTAGATATGGATAATGCTGAAAACATAGTATTTACCGCCGGATGTACCCATGCGGTAAACCTTGCGCTGCGCAGTGTTATTAAAAAGGGAGACCATATAATAATGTCGTCCCTTGAACATAACGCCACAGCCCGTCCTGTTCATGCCATGTATGAGGAGGGGCTAATAATATATGATATAGCGGTTGCCGGCTCGGATGACGACAGCATAGTCGAGGCGTTCGAGGCGCTCATCCGCCCGGACACCTCTATGATTGTCTGTACACACGGCTCCAATGTCACCGGCAGATTAATGCCCATCCAGCGTATATCCGAGCTCTGCCGCAGGCGCTCTATCATGCTGCTTGTGGATGCGGCACAGACCGCGGGTGTTGTGAACATATCCATGAAAAAAATAGCACCCACATTTCTATGCCTTGCCGGACACAAGGGGCTTTACGGTCCTGCCGGGATAGGTGTGCTGGCAATAGGTCAAATACCGCCTGGCAGACGGCTGCGTCCTCTGATGCACGGCGGAACAGGCTCGTCCTCCGCTTCCCTGGCATCACCCGATTTCCTCCCGGATATGCTGGAATCGGGCACGCTCAACACCCCCGGTATCATGGGGCTTGAGGCGGGTATTAGGTTTGTAGCAAGCTACACGCCCGACAAGATACAAAAAAACGAGCTTAGGCTCTGCCAGATGCTGACAGAGGGACTTTCCCAGTATGAGAACATTAGCATCATCAGCTGCGGTCAGCTTCCTTTAGTGAGCTTTGTCGTAAACGGCAAGCCCAGTGAGGAGACAGCGGCACAGCTTGACAGCTTCGGGGTGTGCGCAAGAGGCGGGCTTCACTGCGCTCCGCTGGCTCACAGACAAGCCGGAACGCTCACAACAGGAGCGGTCAGACTATGCCCCAGTATCCACACAACGAACGAGGAGATAGCAGAAGTCTTAAAATTTATAAAAAAAATAATGAAAAATTTTAATTAACCATTGAAAATTAAATATATTGTGTTAAAATAAAAGAGTATCATTGAGGAAACGGAGAAAATGGGATGTCCGAATTTTTTGCCTCGCTCTTAGAACCGATAAGCGGTATATTCAACACACTAACCCCGTGGGATTTCTTCGACGTGGTTATTGTGGCTTATCTTTTGTACAAGCTTATTAAGTTTGTGCGCGAGACGAGAGCCGGGCAGCTTGTAAAGGGTATTCTAATCCTCTTGATTGCCTACCTTGTTGCTTCCCTGGGTTTAAGAACCGTTCAGTTTGTGCTAAACGAGGTATTTAAGATAGGTATTCTGGCAATTATAATCGTTTTCCAACCCGAACTAAGACGTGCTCTCGAAAAAGTCGGACGAGCCAAGGTGGCGGGCTTTGGTGCATTTACAGGTTCTTTAGACCCCGAATCCCTTGAAGCTATAACAACCCGAGCTATTGGTGAGATATGTACGGCTACTGCTTCCATGTCCAAGCAAAAGGTGGGAGCGCTCATAGTCCTTGAGGGCAAAACCCGGCTGGGTGAGATAATAAATACCGGCACAATGATTAACTCGGAGATAAGCGCGCTGCTTATTGAGAATGTATTTTTCCATAACGCACCTTTACACGACGGCGCTATGATAATAAGGAACGGGCGTATTGTGTCGGCGGGGTGTTTTCTTCCGCTGTCTAACAATATGGAGATAGGTAAGGAGCTGGGTACACGCCACCGAGCCGCTTTAGGTATGAGTGAGAACTCCGATGCGCTCATAATCGTGGTATCGGAGGAAACAGGTGTTGTGTCGCTGACGAAAAACGGAGTAATAAAGAGAAACTATACCTTGGAAATGCTAAGAATCTCGTTAGAGGAGCACCTGCTGGATAAAAAACCCGATACAAGCGAAAACAAGCTGTTTCGCAAGGGGAAAAAGGTTGAAAAAACAAAAACCAATGAATAGCGAAGCGGCGGGAATTCGAGATCACGCTGTTTCATTAATTATTTTGAGTTCGATTGGAGTGTAGTCGTAAACATGAAAAAAACGACGAAACTAAAAAATTTTAACTGGGATATTATTCTGGGAAACGACAGAGCTATAGCTATACTGTCAATCATTGCGGCGATAATTATCTGGCTTAACGTCATAATTATTCAAAGCCCCGGAATGAAGATAGAGATAAAGGGTATCCCTGTTAATCTAAAGACCGTAGAGGAAAAGGCGAACGCCGTGAAGCTTGACCTCATTGAATCGGATGTAAAAGAAGTCGATATCGTCGTGGACGGCAACCGCGCTACTGTAGGTACGTTAAAAGCCTCGGATTTTATTATAAACACGGTGAGCGCTCAGATAAACTCACCCGGCACATTAACACTACAGCTGCAAGCGCAGAGTGTAACGGACAACGGAACAGACTATACTGTCGTTTCAATAAACCCCAGCAAGGTGACAATAAAGCTTGACCGCCCCGATTCAGAGACGTTTAAGCTGGAGACCGAGATTACCAACATGCGCATCGAGGAGGGTTTTTTGCAGGAGGAAGCTTCTGTAAATATCTATCCCAGCCAGGTGACGGTCAGCGGCCCGTCGGACGAGATAGAGCGCATAGCCCGCTGTGTCGTACGTGCCTCGTTTGACGAACCGCTATCCTCCACCACCGAGATTACCTCCAAGATTGTGCTTTTAGACAAGGCCGGCAGGGAGATTCATCTACAGTACGCCGCCCTGTCCGAGACCGAGGCGACTATCCAAATTCCGATACTAAGGGTCAAGCAGGTACCGTTAAAGATAAGCTTTCTCAACATGCCGGAAGACTTTGATGTGAGCACGATACGGTACACCATATCCACCGAGAGCATAAACGTTGCAGGGCCTATCGACCAGATTGAATCGTTCGGCGAGATACATGTGGGTTATGTGGACTTTAAGCAGCTAGATCTTGACAGTGTGTTTACCTTTGATATTCCTCTGAAATCGGGCTTTGTAAATGTGGAGAATATAACCGCCGTAACGGTCAGCTTCGAGATAGAAAATCACGATTCCGCACTTTTCTCCATAAAAGATATTGATATTCTCAATAAACCTACAAATTATAATGTAGAGGTACTGACCACCCAGCTAAAGAATGTAAAGCTGGTAGGACCTGCCGATGTATTGGAAACAATAACCTCAAAGGATATCGCGGCTGTTGTTGATTTGGGTGATAGGGTTATCTCAAACGGACAGTTCAACATGCCGGTCATGATATCAACTCCGGGGAAAAACGGTGTATGGGCTGTGGGGGACTATCTCTGCGTGATAAAAATTAGTCAGGATTAATAGACTTTTAGCATCCGCAGGATATATTTATCTTGCGGATGTTTTTTTACACAAGTATGACATAATACTGTTTTTTTCGTCTTGTATAAAAATTTTTACTGTGCTATACTATTAAGGATTAGCGATTGGGGGTGTTATAGTGTTTAAGCAGCTATTAATCGGGAAACGGTTGATGTTATTTTTTATTATTGTGGCGGTTGTCTCCAGCGTTTCCGGTATCGTCGGAGCTATCATACTCTTTAAAACAAATGAGCAGTATTCCGACGCACTGGATAACTACAGCTTTACCTTGTCGGATATATGCCGCCTGTCCACCGAAATGAGCTTGGCAAGAGGTAATCTTCGCGATGTCATCCTGCATGATGACCTGGATCAAAAGCAGAAATCCCTTGATTTAGTGTATAAAAGCAACAGACAGATTGACTATTACATTAATGAAATAAGACCAAAGCTTCAAAATACGTACACAAAGGCATTATTTGCGGAGCTGGAGCTGTTAGTAAAATCATACCGTGAGGTGAGGGAGACAGCCATCATTCTTGCTATGAAAAATACCGTCGAGAGCCGACAGGCAGCGGATGAGCTGATGCGGGATCAGGGTATGCCAAAGGCGGACCGATGTGGTGTTATTGTAGAGGAGCTTATCGACCTAAAGCTCAATGACGGATATCTTTACAGTGCAAACCTCGATTATCAGTCCTATCGCACCATGATATTTATGATACTGATGGTTGTGATAACCTTTGGATTGTCTATAATTATTTCAATACTTGCTTCACGCAGTATTAACAAGCCCCTACAAAGGTTAAAGGATGCTGCCATTAGAATCTCCGGCGGCGATTATGCGTTTAATCTGGACACTGAATCTAAGGATGAGATTGGTATAGTGTCTGGTGTGCTGGACACTTCAGTTAAAAACGCCTTCATAGAGCTTAGTAATAAAAACAAGACCATAATGGACAGCCTAAAGTATGCAAGGAAAATACAAAACAACATCCTACCGGATAAAAAGGATTTCGAGCGAGTCTTCTCCGACTTTCATATAATGTGGAAGCCACGGGATGCCGTGGGCGGAGATATATACT
>CAYSTR010000151.1:0-6576 GCA_964433745.1 uncultured Oscillospiraceae bacterium
AAGAAGTGCCGCATCACACTCCACATTAAAAGGGGGCGTATATGTAGCGGCGTATGTGTCAATACCAAGTATTGAGAATACGAAAATTATAGAGAATATATATATAAAATGTTTTTTTAGTCCAAACATACTTGACACCTCCGAAAAAATAAGTATTATTTATATTATAGCATTATTTTAGAGAATTTAAAGTGTCAATTTTGCAAAATTTTTATAAACAGGTAAAAATTGGAGGTAACTTCATGGATATGGAGCGCACAAGTCTGCCGAAGGTCTATGATCCCAAGACCGTCGAGGACAGGATATATGCCCTGTGGTTAAAGGGTAATTATTTTCATGCCATTGTGGACAGGGATAAAAAGCCCTACACCATCGTCATTCCCCCGCCAAACATCACAGGTCAGCTGCACATGGGACATGCCTTGGATAATACGTTGCAAGACATACTAATCCGTGTCAAGCGTATGCAGGGGTACAGCGCCCTCTGGCTGCCCGGCACAGACCATGCATCCATAGCCACCGAAGCGCGTATAGTGGATACGATGAAGAAGGAGGGGCTAACCAAGGAGGGTATAGGGCGCGAGAAGTTTCTGGAGCGCGCCTGGGATTGGAAGCGGGTGTACGGAGGGCGCATAATCGAGCAGCTAAAGAAGCTGGGCTCGTCCTGCGACTGGGAGCGCGAGCGCTTTACTCTGGATGAGGGCTGTTCCCGTGCGGTAAACGAGGTGTTTGTACGTCTCTACGACAAGGGGCTTATCTACAGGGGAGAACGTATAATAAACTGGTGTCCGGAGTGTCTGACCTCCATATCGGATGCAGAGGTAGAGTTTGAGGAGCACGCCGGGCATTTCTGGCATATAAAATATCCGCTGACAGACGGATCGGGCTTTTTAACACTGGCGACAACACGTCCGGAAACCATGCTGGGCGATACCGCCGTAGCAGTAAACCCCACAGACGAACGCTACAAGGCGCTTATCGGAAAAACGGTCACACTGCCGCTTGTAGGGCGCGAGATTCCTGTTATCGCCGATGATTATGTGGAAAAGGACTTTGGAACAGGTGTAGTAAAGATTACTCCGGCGCACGACCCCAACGATTTTGAGGTGGGCAGACGGCACAATCTCCCAATTATAAACGTAATGACCGATAATGCCTATATAAACGAAAACGGCGGCAGATATGCGGGTCAAAGCCGATATGAGGCTAGAAAGCAGATTGTGTCGGCATTAGAGGAGCAGGGGCTGCTTCTAAAGGTAGAGGACATTACTCACAATGTGGGGACATGCTACCGTTGCAGTACTGTCGTAGAGCCGCGTGTGTCGCTGCAATGGTTTGTTAAGATGGAGCCTCTGGCGAAGCCTGCTATCGAGGCAGTAAAAAAGGGTGAGACCAAGTTTGTTCCCGAGCGGTTTGATAAGATTTATTTTAACTGGATGGAGAACATCCGCGACTGGTGTATCTCCCGCCAGCTCTGGTGGGGACACCGCATCCCCGCCTACTACTGCTCATGCGGACACACCTCAGTGAGCGCTTCACCGATTTCGGCATGTGAGAAGTGCGGCGGAGCTGTCTGTCAGGACGAGGACACGCTTGACACGTGGTTTTCGTCGGCTCTCTGGCCGTTCTCCACGTTGGGATGGCCGGACAAGACCGAGGAGCTTGACTTCTTCTATCCGACCAACACACTTGTTACCGGATATGATATAATCTTCTTCTGGGTGGCCCGTATGATTTTTTCGGGCGTTGAGCACATGGGAGAGGTCCCGTTTTATACGGTGTTTATACACGGTATTGTCAGAGATTCACAGGGACGCAAGATGTCAAAATCGCTGGGTAACGGTATTGACCCGCTTGAGGTGATTGACCGTTTTGGTGCTGATGCATTACGGTTTATGCTCGCAACCGGTGTCAGTCCGGGCGGTGATATGCGTTTTATCGAGGAGCGTGTAACCTCTTGCAGAAACTTTGCCAATAAGCTCTGGAATGCCGTACGCTTTGTGCTCATGAACGCAGACGAGGGTGTTGGCTATGACAGTCTCCCCAATGAGCTATCCGCTCCCGACAAGTGGGTGCTGACAAAGCTCATGAGCGTAATCTTAGAGGTCACGGATAATATAGATAGGTTCGAGCTGGGTCTTGCGGCTACTAAGCTCTATGACTTCACATGGGACATCGTGTGTGACTGGTATATTGAGTTGTGTAAGGCTAGATTGACTGCAGGCGGTGAAGCCAAGTCGGACGCGCTTAAAATTCTCATATATGTTATGGATGCAGCTTTAAAGCTTCTGCATCCGTTCATGCCTTTTATTACGGAGGAGCTATGGCAGGGCATGAAAGCGGCGGGAGCAGGGTATAAGGACTGTGAGAGTATTATGATTTCGTCCTATCCTGTGCCGGTTGAGGAGCTTACGTTTGAGGATGAAGCGGCAGAGTTTGAGATGATTATCGAGGTCATCAAGGCAATAAGAAACCGCCGTGCAGAGCTTAATGTCCCTCCATCAAAGCAGGTGAGCTACTATATCACCACCGAAAGACCGGAGGTGTTTGCACAAGCGGGAGCATATATTAAACGTCTGGCGGCGGGAGACATTACCATCGGAGAAAAGCCCGACGGTGAATGTGTCACAGTGGTGACGGCAAACGCGATGGTGTATATCCCTGCCGAGCAGATGATAGACAAGGAAAAGGAACGCGCCCGCTTGTTAAAGGAGCTTGAAGCGGCTAAAAAGGACTATGAGATAATCACAGGTAAACTCCTAAACCAGAAGTTCATGGAGAAAGCTCCCGAACAGGTAGTCAAACAGGAGCATGAGAAGCTTGCACGTGTCAATGCGCTCATTGCAAAGATAGAGAGCAGTTTAGCGTGATGAACTATAATGAAGCATTAGAGTTTATTCATTCGTTCGAGCGGTTCGGGATAAAGCCTGGAAATGACAGGCTTTTGAAGCTGCTCGAACGTCTCGGTAACCCGCATCTTTCTTGTTCATTTGTCCATGTCGCCGGTACGAGCGGCAAGGGCTCAACTACACATATGCTGGCGGCTGTGTTGAGCGAAGCGGGGTACAATACGGGTCTTTACACCTCTCCTTATGTGTTTGATTTTCGCGAACGCATACAGATTGATGGCACACTCATACCCAAAGAGACACTCTGCGCCCTCACCGAACGGGTAAGGGCGCACTCTGATGCACTAGCCGAGATCGGTATATGTGTGTCCGAGTTCGAGTTTGTCACGGCTGTGGGATTTTTGTATTTTTGTGAACAACGCTGCGATATTGTCTGTCTGGAGGTGGGATTAGGGGGGTTATACGATTCCACCAATGTTATAGACACGCCATTAGTCAGTGTCATAACACCTATCGGGATAGACCACACAAAGATATTAGGTGACACGATCGAACTCATAGCCCGCCAAAAATGCGGTATTATTAAGTCGGGCGGTATAACTGTGAGCACTGCCGGACAATGCACAGCCGCTTTGGAAATAATTAAAGAAGAATGTAATGAGAAGAATAATCCTCTTATCATCCCCGATGAGCGGATGTTAACCGTCACGCATATGGGTATAGACGGCAGCAGATTTTGCTACAAAGGTCTTGACATTAAAATATCGCTAATCGGCAGACATCAGATAGAGAATGCGATTACTGCTGTTGAGACGTTATTCTGCTTGCGAAATAAGGGGTTTAGTATCCCGGAAGATGCTATACAGGCGGGGCTTGAAAGGCTTCGTATCCCTGGACGTATACAGGTTGCAAGTAACGACCCTCTTATAATTCTGGACGGAGCGCACAATACCCAGAAGCTGGGTGCTCTGCGTGATGCATTACAGCTCTTAGGAGGATGTCCGCTTATCGGAGTGGTGGGTATGCTAAAGGGTAAGGACTATGAGGAGGCGCTCTCTCCGCTTCTGCCGTTGTTTGAGCGGGTAGCGGTGACCGTTCCTGAATCGCCTCTTGCAATGAATGCCAACACGCTTCATGCATTTGTTCGACAGATAGTACCCGAGACGGCGGTGTGTGCGAATGTTCATGAGGCGATAGGATTAGCCAGAAAATGGTGTCCGAGTGAAGGGGCTATTGTAGTGTTCGGTTCATTTTATCTTATTTCCGAGCTGGGAGGAGAAGATATTGAAGATTTTATGGACGGTACTAAAGGGAGCGGCGAAGTATAAATGGCTGCTCATAACGAGCTGTATCAGTACGCTGTTTATTACAGCTTTAAATCTCATATCTCCATGGCTCATAAGAGAGCTTATAAATATAATAAGCGGAGAAATGAGCGAACAGGCGCAGCGGGTGGTAGTTAATATCGGGCTTATTGTATGTGTTACATATATTCTGCGTGTGGTCTTTCGATTTTTACAAAACTATCTCAGCCATAAAGCGGCATGGAGTTATGTAGAGGATACACGGCTTAGGATGTACTCACATCTTCAGCATTTGAGCATGTCCTACTACCACGATAAGCAGACAGGGCAGATAATGTCCCGTATTGTAAACGATACAAATACCTTTGAGGCGTTTATTGCACATGCTATTCCCGATACACTCACAAACATACTCGTTTTTGTCGGCGTAGTGGTCATTATGAGCGTTATAAACCCCATGCTCACGCTACTTACCTGTATACCTATACCGTTTATATTCATCTGCGGATATACCTTTTCCAAAAAGGTGCGTCCCAACTTCCGTGCGGCACAAAAGGACTTAGGAGACCTAAACGCTACACTACAGGACAATCTCTCCGGTATCCGTGAGATACAGGTGTTCAATCAGCAGGAGAAAGAGCTGTCTGTGGTGGGGCAGCAGTCTAATAAGTACACTACTGCTATACTAAAGGCACTTAAATTAGGCGGGATATTCCATCCGTCCATAGAATTTCTCACGTCTGTAGGAACGGTCATTGTTATTATATTCGGGGGACTTCTGGCACTGGGCGGACAGGTGAATACAGCCGATATAGTGGCATTCCTCATGTATCTTTCCAAGTTTTATGCGCCGGTTATAACTTTTTCTCGTGTGACCGAGGAGTACCAGAGCTTCATGTCGGGAGCGGAGCGGGTGTTCGAGGTGCTGAACACTGTCCCAGAGGTAAAGGACGAACCGGGGGCTAGGACGCTTCGTGACTGTAAGGGTGAGATATCATTTAAAGATGTCTCGTTTAGCTATCGTGACGGTTTGCCTGTACTGGAGCATGTGAGCTTTTATATTAAGCCGGGTGAGCTAGTGGCGATTGTGGGTCCTACCGGCGTGGGAAAGACGACTGTAATAAGCCTTATCTCCCGATTCTACGATACTAATGGCGGCGGTATATTTTTAGACGGTAATAATGTTAAGAACATAACGCTGGAAAGTCTGCGCGATAATCTGTCCATCGTTTTACAGGACGTATTTCTCTTTAACGGTACAGTGTCAGAGAATATTTCCTATGCCATAAAGGATGCTAAAAATGAGGACATAGAGAATGCCGCAAGAATGGCAAACATCCATGATGAGATAATGAAGATGCCAGATGGTTATAATACCGTAATAGGGGAGAGGGGTGTGCGATTGTCGGGCGGGCAGAAGCAGCGGCTTAGTATTGCCCGCGCAATACTGCGAAATACCCCCATACTCATTCTGGACGAGGCCACATCGTCGGTGGATACAGGCACAGAGCGGAAGATACAGGAGGCTATTGACAATCTGACAGGAACACGAACGATGATTGTCATAGCGCACCGGCTGTCAACCATACGAAAGGCAGATAAAATTATAGTGCTTCATGAGACAGGCATAGCAGAGCAGGGAACACATGAGGAATTAATGAACAAAAAAGGATTGTATGCAGATTAAATATGATGTATAATTCATAATATTTATTTTCTGTATTGACTTTTCTTTATAATAGTATTATATTAGTGTGGAAGAAAACTGAAAGGCTGGATTGTCATGGTACATAAACTAGGTATTATCGGATATGGCGGAATGGCGACGTGGCATCATAAAAACTCGGAGCGTGTAGGTAATCTTGAGGTTGTTGCGGCGTATGATATTGATCCTATACGTGTTAATGCGGCTCGTGAGGCGGGGCTTACGGGTTATGACACACTAGAGGAGTTTTTGGCTGACAAGAGCTTTGATATGGTTCTGGTTGCAACTCCCAACAATTTTCATAAGGAAATGTCTGTCAAGGCGATGGATTCAGGCAGACATGTTATCTGCGAGAAGCCTGTTGCCATGTCCTGCGAGGAGCTTTCTGACATGATAGAGGCTTCAAAACGCAACAATGTTATTTTCACCGTTCATCAGAATCGCCGTTGGGATAAGGATTATAAGATTGTTTGCAAGGCAATAGAGGACGGTATGCTGGGTAAGCCCTACTCCATAGAGTCACGTGTACACGGTCAGAACGGCGTTATGCACGGTTGGCGTGCATACAAGGTAGCAGGCGGCGGAATGCTTCTGGACTGGGGTGTACACCTTATCGACCAGATTATGTACTTCATAAAAGAGCCGGTCACCGAGGTCTACTGACAGATTCACAAGGTCAAGACACCCGAATGAGACGACTATTTCAAGCTTCTTTTAC
>CAYSTR010000152.1:0-6569 GCA_964433745.1 uncultured Oscillospiraceae bacterium
TCGCTGATTCCCTGTTTCACAACGTCAGCTATAATCGGCGCGACAGCCTTTATTGTTTCTGTAATGCTCTTTTGGTGCATCATGGCATTGTTGGGTCTGTGCAGCTCATTAATTAATGCCCCATCCGGGTGTTGTGAAATATTAAGCAAGGTTATTATACGCTTTATCTTCTCATGTGTAAAAAGTGCCGCATCTTGTGCTATTTCTTTTATAGCATTAACAATACGCTCTGTCATTCGCCCGATAATTGCGTCCATTACCTCTTCTTTTGATGTGAAGTAGTAATAGAATGTACCCTTTCCAATCCCCACCTTTTCTAATATGTCATTAACTGTGGTCTTTTCGTATCCTTTTTGTATAAATAATAGCTCGGCAGCATCAAGAATCTCGTTTAGACGAACATCATGTTTTTTTGTAACTCTCATCAGATATCTCCTCTCTTTTTTTATTGTACCGACTGCCGGTACAATAAAAGGATATCATAGAAAATTTGATTTGTCAATGGGTATAAATTTATTGTACACCTATACCATTAAAAAGGTACGGTCTATCTACAGAACTGACACTGTAAAAACAAACAATAAAAAATAGAGCCTCCTGCGGTAAAATAGAAATACCACAGGAGGTTTTTATGCCAAAAGAATTTTTTTTGTTCTATATTACCATTAACTCATCAATATTCATATCCTGCGGACCTGTTATGAGACACCCCTTTTCCTTTGCATAGAGAATATAATCAATAATCTCCTGTGTTATTAGTTCCCCCGGAGCTAATATTGGGATACCAGGGGGATAACACATAACAAACTCACCGCATACATATCCCAGTGTCTTCTCGACCGGCAGAGGTTTTCTCTCACTGTAGAAAGCCGTCTGCGGCGGCAGCTTCACTATCGGATTAATATATTCAAAGCTAATCATTCCTGCTCTGTCTTTCGCATAGATTCGCTTTATCTCGGAAAGCGCGGATATGAGCCGCTCAATCTCGAACGCCCTATCTCCTGCTGTGATTATAGCAAGAATATTGCTAAGATCTCCCAGTTCTATCTGGATATCGTACTCGTCGCGCAGAAGATCATACACCTCTATACCCGCTAGTCCAATATCACCGGTATAGACCGACAGCTTGGTTGTATCAAAGCTATAGACTGTGTCACCGTTTATCATTTCACCGGCATAAGCATAGTACCCGCCTATTCGGTTTATGCTCTCTCTGGCATAACGGGCAAGCTCCACCGTACGCGAAAACATCTCCTTGCCTGCTCGGTACAGGTGCTTTCTGGCTATATCCAAAGACGACAGTAAAAGATAGGATGCACTCGTTGTCTGTGTAAGGTTCACAACCTGTCTTGCATATGCCGCATTAACCCGCTGTGACAGCAAAAGTACCGAGCTTTGGGTCAGCGATCCGCCTGTCTTGTGAATGGAGATAGCCGACATGTCCGCTCCCGCTCTCATGGCAGGGGTGGGCAGTCCGTCCCCAAAATAAAAGTGCGTACCGTGCGCTTCGTCTGCCAGCACATACATACCGCGCTCGTGCGCCAGCTTTACTATGGCGTCAAGATTAGAGCATATGCCATAATAGGTGGGATTGTTCACCAGCACAGCCTTTGCCTCTGGGTGTGCATCCATTGCGGCACGAACCTCGTCCACCGACATTCCAAGCGGTATCCCCAGACGTGCATCCGTACCGGGATTGACATAGCAAGGTGTCGCTCCGCATATGACGAGCGCATTTATTGCACTTCTATGCACATTTCGGGGCATAATTATAGTATCCCCCGCCTTGCAGACCGTCATAATCATTGCTTGCACAGAAGAGGTAGTCCCTCCCACCATAAAGAAACAGTCATGTGCACCGAATGCTTCGGCACACAGCTCCTCCGCTTCGCGGATAACCGATGTGGGGTGACATAGATTATCTAAAGGCTTCATGGAGTTTACATCAAGCCTCATACACTCCTCGCCTAAAAAGCCGGTAAGCAGAGTATTACCTCTGCCCCCCTTATGTCCCGGTACATCAAAGTGTACTATTCTGTTGTTCGCTACGTTTTTAAGCGCCTCATAAACAGGAGCCCTGTCCTGTGTCAGCTTGTTCATCCGAAAAAGCCGTTCTGTTCATATATATTTGTGCCTTGGTATATCTCTATCATCTCACGGCGGAGATTGTTTGTAATTTCTAGCCGCTCCTTGGGTTTTAGTTCGTATGCATCGGTGTTAAAGAGATAATTTTGCAGGTTTATTTCCTTGATTAAAAGCTTTGTATGGAAAATGTTTGACTGATAGACGTTGACATCAATGGCATCGTACCGTGTCAGCGTCTTTTGGTCTATATAGTTTTGAATTGAATTCATATCATGGTCAATAAAGTACTTTTTACCCGTCATATCGCGGGTAAAGCCGCGTACACGGTAATCAATCGTGATAATATCCGAGTCAAAGCTGCTGATAAGATAATCAAGCGCTCGAAGCGGAGAGATTGTCCCGCATGTTGACACACAGATATCCGCTCTAAAGGTCGAAATAGAATTATTCGGGTGATATTCGGGAAAGGTGTGTACAGTCACATGGCTCTTATCCAGATGCATGTGGACGGTGTTGCCCTGGTTGCAGGATGGGTCTATGTCCTCCTCCGATACACGTTCCTCGGCTATGAGAATATTGACTGATGCCCCTTGCGGGTCGTAATCCTGCTTTGAAATATTTAAAATCTGTGCGCCAATCATCTCGGTTACATCGCATAATATCTTGGTAAGTCTGTCGGAATTGTACTGCTCGTCTATATATGCGATATAATCCCTTTGCTCTCTCTCACTCTTTGCATAGCACACATCATAGATGTTAAAGCTAAGTGTTTTTGTGAGGTTGTTAAAGCCATACAATGAAAGCTTTTCTGCCAACCCTAACATCACAACCTTTCGACAAAATATCTTAAATAATAATACTTCCAGTTTAGCATAACAAGGGGGTATTGTCAATAAGGATATTTGCATTTTGTTAAGGTGTATAAATAGCGTTTAAGAATGCTCCCAATACTTTTTATCTTCGTGTTTATTCTTAAAACCAATAGTAGCTTAAAATATCACAGTAAAATCGCTCCCTTTTTGGCTTACACTGTGAACAAAAATTTTACCGCCGTGCAGTTCCACTATTCTCTTTGTTATCGGCAATCCAAGCCCTGTTCCTGCACTATTTCGGGATTCATCAGCCATATAAAAGCTTTCAAATATCCTTGCTTGCTGTTTTGGTGTCATTCCTATACCATTGTCCGAAATACATATTACTAATTTTTCTTCCCGTTTAAGGGTTATTTTAACATTACCATACTCATTGTTATACTTTATTGCATTACTTATGAGATTAACCCAGACCTGATACATAAGTGCCTTGTTACCAATAAATTTTACTTCATCTAAATCGAGCTCTATTCTAATGTTTTTTCGTTCCCACTCGCTTTGTAAAAGAAGAGTGGCATCACGTATCTGTTCATCAAGGTTAAAGCTGTCTTTTTTTAGAATAATCCCCCCATTTTCAAGCTCGGACAGCCGCAGTAAATCAGATGACAGCTTGGCAAGCCGACTGCTGTTTGCTATTATAATGTTTGCGTATTCTATTCTCTTTTCATCAGATAAGTGAGTTCCTCCCAGCATTTCTGCATACCCTCTTATTGCAGAAATAGGTGTCTTAAATTCGTGTGAAACATTCGATACAAAATCTTTGTGTAAATATTCATTTCGGGATAGTTCATTTACCATTATGTTAAAATTATCAGCAAGCTCAGATACCTCATCGCGCCCCCATTTTTTTATATTTACTCGAACACAAAAATCTCCATTTGCGACCTTTTTTGCTGCATCTGACAGTTCTTTAATCGGCTTTGTTACAGTTCTGCTTGCAATAAAGATAAATACAGCACCAATGATAATAGATACAATTCCTGTGCGCAAAGAAAACATAAGAGGAATATCGTCCATTGACGGGAACACTTCTGTGTGAGGCATAGCATAAAAACCAAACAGAAATGCGAATATTGTAGCAATAACATTGGTTGCAAATAATATACCGATAAAGATTGCAAGGTATTTTAAGAATAGAGAGGAAAATAATTTTTTCACTTCACCACCACCTTATATCCCAGTCCCTTAACTGCTACAATTTCAAAATCATTACATTTTGATAATCGTTCTCTTAGTCTGCTGATATGCACATTTACTGTGTGTTCGTCACTCTCTGTATCAAACCCCCATATTTCGTCCATTATTTGCTGTCTGGTAAATATACGTCCCGGTTGTGACAATAGACGAAAAAGGAGCATAAATTCCTTTTTAGGAATGTCGGTAACCTGGTTGTTTATAGTTGCCCGAAATGTTTCATAGTCAAGCTCTGTGTCACCTATAGATATCCTTTTATCACTTGCTATTTTGGCTCTTTTCAACAAAGCGTTTATCCTAAGTAAAAGCTCTTTAAGAATAATGGGTTTTACCATGTAATCATCTGTGCCGCTGTTAAACCCCGTTTCCTTATCGTCAATGGTCTCCTTTGCTGTTACCATAAGTATGGGCATGTCGTATCCGGCGTCTCGGAGCTCACGGGTTAAGCTGTACCCATTCATCTTAGGCATCATAATGTCTGTGATGAGGAGGTCAATATGATTGTTATAAAGAATATCAAGAGCCGCTTCACCATTCTCCGCTTCATAGACAGAAAAGCAGTTGTTACTCAGATATTCGCACATCATCCTGCGAATATCCTTTTCGTCCTCTGCAATCAATATATTAAACATATTGAACTCCTTTTTTGTGTAGGTTTAAGCACTGCGAAGTGCATCTATAGGATTAAGCCTGCTTGCTTTTCTTGCCGGAGCATAACCAAACACCAAGCCAACTATCCCTGAAAATCCAAGAGCAAGCGGAACTGAATAGCCGACAACTATAAAGTCTATACCTATCGCTAAACAGGCGAGAAATGATATACCAATACCGCAAAGCAATCCCAATACACCACCGAACAGCGATAAGAACAATGCTTCAAGGACAAACTGTGTTTGAATGGCTTTCGGCTCTGCACCAAGTGCCTTACGTAATCCGATTTCTGTAGTGCGTTCTGTGACGGTTACAAGCATCATATTCATAATACCGATGCCGCCAACGATAAGGGCTATTGAAGCAATTCCCGCAAGCAGCATACCCATTGTACCTGTCATTGTTTCTACAGTATCAAGAATATTTTGCATATTTGTTACCCTAAAGCCGTTTTCGTTGTAATTAAACGCTGTATTGAGTGCGCTTTCTATTTCTGTGGTTGTGCTGTCGGAAAGGCTTTCATCTGCAAGATATATGTCGAGTGAGGTGATATAACCTGTTCCGAGCAGTCCCATTGCTGTGGTATATGGGATAATAACCGAACTGTCATTACTGCTCAATGAAAAGCCACCGCCTGACTGCAGCGAGCCAATAATTGTATAGGTTATTCCATTGATAAGAATTTCCTTGTTTATGGGCGATTCAAGCGGAAACAGCTCTTTTACAATATCATTCCCAACAAGGCAGACGAGGCTTTTGTTTTGAGCATCCATGATATTAATACCTCTGCCTGTTTCCAAAAGGTCTGATGTGTTGGCGAAATGCACCTCGTTTCTGCCCTGTACGGATATGCCATCCATAACCTTACCGTTATAGACGATGCTTGTCATTCCGCTGACAGATGGGGAAACTCCTTTTATGTTGTCGATTTCTTTAACTGCTTCGAGGTCGATTCCTGTAAGTCCACGTTTAAGCGGTGTACCCATTATCTGCACAGAAACCTTGTTAGCACCCATATCCATAACTTGAGAGGTAATTGAACCTGTAACCCCTTGTACGATTGATATGAGAGCAATTATAGCGGCAACACCGATAAGAACGCCGAGAACGGTCAGGAATGAGCGGCTTTTATTGCCATTTATATTTTCCCAAGACATCTTCATGCTTTCCTTAAACATCGCTCTCATCTCCTTTATCATATATTTTGCCATCCAAAATCTGAACAACACGGCTGCCGTACTGTGCAATTTTTTCATCATGGGTAATCATAACGATTGTCTTACCCTCGCTATGAAGCTGCTTAAACAGCTCCATAATCTGAACGCCTGTTTTTTGGTCAAGCGCTCCTGTAGGCTCGTCTGCAAGCAGTATGGTTGGCTGAGTAACAAGCGCTCTTGCGATTGCCACACGCTGTTGTTGTCCACCTGAAAGCTGATTTGGACGGTTTTTCAATTTATTTCCCAGCTCAACCTTATGAAGCATATCACTTGCAAGTTGCCTGCGTTCTTTTTCAGGTACTCCTGCATAGATGAGAGGAAGCTCAACATTTTGCTGTGCGGTCAGTCTTGGCAAGAGCTGAAACTGTTGAAAAACAAAACCAATCTCTCGGTTACGTATCCTTGCAAGATCTATTTCATCAAGATTATCTACTTCATCTCCGTGCAAAAAATATTGTCCGCTGGACGGAACATCCAAAAAGCCTATAATGTTCATCAACGTGGATTTTCCCGATCCAGAGGGACCGAGAACAGAAACAAATTCACCCTC
>CAYSTR010000153.1:0-6565 GCA_964433745.1 uncultured Oscillospiraceae bacterium
TGGTTGGTTCTGGAGCTGGCTCTGGTGTGACCTCTGGTGTGGTTTCCGGAGTTACTTCTGGGGTTGGCGTAGGTGTTGGTGTTGGAGTAGGTGTTGGAGTAGGTGCCGGTGTGGGCGTCGGAGTAGGTGCAGGAGGTTGTGTCGGTGTTGGGTTTGTATCTACAGTACCAGGTGCGGTGACAGTAGATGCAAAGACTGTGAATGTGCCGTTTATTATGTTGATGTTATAGTTAGGTGCTACAGGGTCATTCGCTGTAATCGATGCAATAATCGGGTAGCTTCCGACAGCATCCCCTCCGGTACGGCCAATAGTATAGCTTATACTGTCACCGGGCATTAGCCCTGTGAAGAACGCAGAAAGTGGGGGATCTCCCTCTCCGACTGTCTTACCGGTACTTATTACGGTAAGGGTTGCGGGAGAACGGGAAACGCTGAGAGTACCGGTTTGATAGGTTACTGTATAGTTATTGGTTTTATCACTTGACCCATTGATAATCCGAAGATTCGCTTCTACGATAGAGCTAATAACCGGGGTATTTGAAGCGTTAGTTATTGTTCCGCTAAAGAGTGCGGACGAGCCTGTGGGGATTGAATCGCCGCTTGCGAGACTGCCTGCTACGACCTCAATACCTGTTGCAATAAGCGGCTGCCGGTTATATGCCCTGGTTTGATTAACAGGTTTAATCGTGATAGGACGAGGCTTAACAATCAGTTTTCCGATTATTTCGGTTGGTTCGCCTACTAGCTTATACTCAGAATTTAGAATTTTTAAGGATTTTACAGATACGTCATAACCGGTTAAATTTACATCTACGTTACCTAAGCTAGAAAATTCCACCTCGTAATCTGTATCCTTTATAAGTCCTGCCGGTAAACCTTGGATTTCAAATACCGGGTCATTGTCGCCGTAGATTTTTTCTGCCTGATTTATCGTTAAATCAGCAACATCGATTTCATACTCCGTAACTGTTAGAGAACCCGTTTCCCAAGTAATATTGTAGTTAGGGTTAGTATACTCTACGTTATTGGTGTGAACAAACGTAATAGGATATGAGCCCTTTTTATCACCTAACTTAGCATCAGTTACAAGCTCGAAGTTATCGGTGCGTTTAGGAGCATCACTGTTGTAAAATCCAGAAGTTTCAAACTGTAAGGTATACGAATCAATCTTATTCGCAGCAACTGTTTGATTTTCGGTTACCTTAACAGTAGCATCCTTTTTAAGAATTACAAAGCTCCCGCTATTTGTAATCTTTAGATTATATTGATTGGCGACATCCTTACTATCCTCATCTATTACCTTAACAACTGTATTGGTAAACGGATATTCTCCAGCGTCTGTCTTTGTAACCTCTTCTGAAGATATGACAATACGGTGACCTGGCTTGAGGGCGCTATTGTTAACTAAGCTATAGGATTTGGCTTCCGCAGACTGTAACTCTCCGTTGTAGGTAACCTTTACGTCTTCGATGGCAATTTCCATGCTAACTAATTGGACGAAGTTGGGGACAAGCACCATATTCCCGGTGAGAGTATAATCTAAGCCAACAGAAATAAGTTCAGCTGTACCCTTTATCTTCCATCCGTCAAAGTAATGACCATCAAGCTCTAGATTACCGTCATTTCCTAGAATTTTTACTTTGGGTTTAGAGGGATCATAGACTCCCCCATTGGGATCAACAGGAACATCGCCGGTTACATTACCCTCACCCTTTTCATAGGTGATAGTATACTGGTAATAATCGGGATTTCCATCTTTGTTTACATCGGGAGCCCAGACTGCATAGTATTGAACATCCTGTGATATGGTAAATTCATCTCCAGGAAAGTGAAGAGTACTGAAAACATCTGCTTCCTCGGTTTGTGACTTTACTATTACATCTTCGGTTGCAAATTTATTCCAACCTATAAATACAAAGTTTTTCATTTCTGCCTTATCAGAACCTAGAACTTTATACTGAGAACCTGCAACATAAGGAGATTTAACATCTACTATCTCAACACCATTAGCCTTATACCTGACGTTAAATTTTGCAAGCTTCTCCCAGATTGCATAAAGTTCCAAATCCTCATTTATCGGACCTTCGACAGTGGCTTTATCATTATAGTCTGCTGTTGTGCTGTCAGATTTTTTTGACCATCCAATAAATTTGTATTCATTACGAATAAAGTTGCTTGCGATAAGCACGACATTTTTTGAGCCCTTTAAAATCTCCTGTTGCGTTATTGTTCCTGTTCCGTCATTGGCATAAAAGCTTATTTTTACCCAAGCATCGGGGTCTTTAGACCATTGGGCATAAAGGGTAATGTCTTTTTCAAGATTCTCTATAACATCTCCGACTGAATATTTAGTACCATAGCCGAATGGTATTGTATTAAAGGAATCGAATTTATATCCAGGATACGAAAACTCATTTTCCTTAACTGTAAAGTTGCTTCCCTTAGACTTAGTTTCGGGGGTCATTGTGCCTATTCCTTCGTTTGCATGATAGGAAACGGTCACCTCTTCTTCTTTTTGCCATACTGGGTACAGGGTAAGGTTATCGGAAACTGTTATTTCCACTCCGGGAATATAAATATTATTAGTATCATCAATAAAGTGTGTTAAGGTATAACCGTCCTTTTTAAAGGAAGCTTTACTGCGAAGATTATTAGTTACTCCGATAACCACTTCATCAACGAAAAGTTCATTATTACCGTCTTTGTAGGTTATTTTAACCCACTGAGAATCGTCCTTTTCAAACGATATGGTATGAGTAGCATTAAACTCAACAATCGAATTATCAGCTATTGCCGGTTCCCACGCTGATGCTTTATATCCGGCAACAGGTTTTACATCCAGCTTATTTATAATTTCAATATAAGGTGTACCGTACGGGACTTTAAAGCTTGTTTTTCCCTCTATTGTACCGTTAGCTTCTCCATCCTTAACCTTAAATTCTACATTGTAGATTTCGCGGTTATAATACATATAGAGAACCAAAGCTTCGCCTGCCCCGACATATCCATTGTTACGGCTTAATAAAGGATTATACCTAAAACCCGGATATGTCATTTCATCGGCAGTCGCTAAGGAACCAATTGGAGCGGAAAGTGGTTTGTTACTGTCTTCATCTACAAGTTCATATCCGCTCAAGTCAATCTTCTGCTTGTATTGGCGAACAGTATATTCACCTAGATTCTGACTGTTTGCTGTATACACAAAAATGATTACATTTGAGTCAGCGTCACTGGAGAGCCGTAGAGTTTTTTGATAAGCATCCGGAAGATAGCCGGAAATATGAACATAGTTTTCTGTTATAACACTATTGCCAGTCGTATATTCTTTTTCTTTATGCAATTCTTTTTTGTTGGAATCAACATATTTTACTGTATAGGTCATTTCAACTGACGGAGTGTATTTGAATGTTACAACATCCTTTTCGGAATCACCGGTTATGGTTACGCTCTTACTCGTAATATCCGGATAATATCCATCAAAAGCCTTTGCAAAAGCAGTTACGGTGGTGTCTATTGTATTACCGTAAATGAGTTCGCTCTCTGTTTCTTTACCGTCAGCAAATACATATACTGCCTTGTATGGAATATTGGTATTTACATTCCATTTCGCAGAGATAGTGCATGATTCTGTTATTGGGGTATCGGGAGAGAATGGTTTTCCGTCCTTTGTCCAATATGCAAAGGTATAACCTGTTTGGGTGGGGTTTTCGGGAAGCTGTACCAGTACAGATTCGCCATGCTTAATATAGACGGTTTGTGCAGAACCATCGTAAAGCTTAACAATTACTTGGTACTCAATAGGCTTCCAGCCTGCGTACAGATGGACGTTGGCCGCCGGCATTGGTGTTGCGCTCCCAAACTTAAATTCTGTTTCGGGCACACAACTCTCTGTGGTGTACCATCCTGCAAACTCTTTTCCATGAGGAGCGGTAAGTCCGCCTTGTCCAGGGTCACTTCCTGTGGGGGCTTGATACTTAAATGTGAGACTTTCAGGCACACTTCCGATTGCACCATTAGAATGGAATATGATCTTGTAGCTGTTGCGGGAATAGTAAAGTCTAGCTTCAAATATATCTTTGTTAATCTCTCTAAAGTTTTGTTCCTTTGAAGAATTGTAGGTAAACCCGCTAATGGGAATACGATCCTCGTTTGAAATATTTAAAACGCTTTTATAAAAGAATACTACCGGGGTTCCGGTTTTTTCAATAAATGTACCGGGATTATTAATACTTTCCAGCATGTAATAAATCTTGTAGGTCTTTCCTGTTTGCGCTTTCGGATAGAATGATATATCTTCCCCGGGCATTTTATCAAGTGTAGTGGTATATGATATGTCGCCGGTGGGGGTAGTTACCCAAGTGTAAACATTACGCTCGGTATTTATTTTATTAAACTCATATTGAATATTCTTACCGTACTTGCCTTTTATAGTATCTTGAACATTGGCATTTGAACTAGCCGCATCATAGAAGCTGATAGTAAACTCTTTGCGTGTAAAATAAATGTTAATAAACGTGCTTCCGTCACCGGCGATAACCTTATTCTCGTTTTCCTTAACAGTCTTAGCCTGATTGTAGGGTAAAAGAGCCTGTTCAGCGGGCGAAATATCTGCTAATGTGTATGAATCTTTAAGGCTGACAGGAGCACCTGCCACACCAGTAGCGGACTCTGTTGCATGGAAAGAATATCCGTCGTCATCGGCGTTTTCTATCCAGTAAACAAGGTTATAGGGAGTTTCATCCTGTGCCTGCCATACTGCACTGAGGGTTAACTTCGATTCGGAGATAGTTGCACCCTCAAAATCAAAATCCTCACCGTCAGCAGTCTTCCAACCCATAAATTTATAACCCGGACGTGTAGGTTCTTTGGGCTCCACAATGGCAGCACCATATAATAAAACCTCCGGGGATACAATAGATCCGCCGTTTGAATTAAAGAATACGGTACAATGTGAGCGGGTGTAGTAGACAACAAGCTCCGTTTTACTGTCTGCGGCTATTGTTGTTGAGGGCATAATTGCGGGAGGGTCAAAACCCGGTATATCTTTTTTAAGGGCAACAATAGTGGAACCGGTGCTGCCGAAATCATCGTAATTATAAGTAATATTGTTGCCGGAAAAATTAATCCCATCTAAATCCTGGAGCATATACATTACGCTATATTTTATATTAGCGGCAGAGTTATAAAATATATCTATAACATTATTATCCGTTATTTTATCAAAGGTTTGTATTACCTTAGTTTGGTCAGCTATATATCCAGGTACAATGGGTGATTCTACTTCTAACGTATAGTTGCTACCGGCAGGTACTACCGCAACAAACGGCGGTGCAGCCGACTTGCCGGAATTTTTGAAAAAGTAGTTTATTGTTATGGTATAGCTTTTAAGCGGTTCATATTGAGCGAAAACCGTCAAATCTGATTTAACTTTTTCAGGAGACGGTTCCCACCCTATAAATTTGAACCCATCACGAGTAGGAGTGTCAGGGAGTGAAGCATCTTCTCCGTCTAACACTAATTGATCCTTTTGGATTATACTGTTGTCATAATCCAAAAATGTTACCTTATGACTAACAGGATCATTTGCCGGTTCTGTATTCCCATCATCTGCCATTACGCCGATTGAGAACATTCCGGTCATCATGACAATAGCCATAATCAAGGACGCTGCTCTTTTTAATAACCTCTTCATGATATCCTCCCACACTTAATAATTATATCCACTGTGTTATTGCTGAGATTTTTCTACAACACCGTCAATGAGTTTAATCATCTCCAGTGCGCTGCGAAAGGGAACCTCCTCATTTTTCTCCAGCCATTTGAGTGTTCCCTGCCAAGAGGCATTCTCTGTCTTGAGAATAGTGAGGGTAAAGGTCGCTTTCTGATCTTTTAAGTTCATGGTGCTCCCTCTAAACTATAATTATATTTAATAATATTATACTGTCAGCCGGTCAAAAAGTTGGTTTAATTTAGAGAAAAAATAAATATTTTTTCAACTGGAATAAATATAAATATTGCAAAAGAAATTAGTTGCAATTATAATAGTGTTAAAAGGTGGATTGTTTATGGAAATAATTGCAGCAGGATTTTTAGAAACACCCTTAAAACAGCTAAAACCGCACAAACATGATTATTATGAGCTAATCTATTATGTTTCCGGCAGCGGGCAGATCATAGTAAATGGTACTGTTATGCAGTTTTATGCTAACAAGGCGTTTCTTATTCCTCCCAATGTAGCACACGAGGAGATAGCCGATACAGTTTTTCAAGACTATTTTCTAAGCTTCTCCGATTATGCTTCAGGCTCGGAGGTGCTTTCAACCGACGATACATACGGAATGCAGATAAAAAAGCTTGTCGAGATAATATTTGTGGAGTTTCATGCCAGACGCAGTTATTCTGTCGCTTTTTGCGATAATCTATTGAGTTCAGTTCTATTAATGATGTCGGCACAAAGCTCTGTCAGCACGAAAAATAGTATTGTGGAGCAGTGTGAGATTATTCTGATTAAGAAGTTTAGAAGCTGTGAGCTTAATCTAGAGGATGAACTAAGGAATATACCCAT
>CAYSTR010000154.1:0-6526 GCA_964433745.1 uncultured Oscillospiraceae bacterium
ATTCGGGAGGATTATCACAAATATTAACCGTTTTATACGCAATGAGACGCCTTGGGCTTGGTGATATTCCGGAAATGTCTACTGCGTGGGAAATGGTTAATAGTAAGGTAACAGTTGACGGTAAATACCCACTAGAATACTGTGAAACAAAAAAAGCCATTTTGATGGATAAAATGGGAGAACCAAATAAATGGGTGACATTTTATATTGAAATGGCAAAACGTTTTAACTCAGTGTAATACTACAGAGCAAGATGCGAATATATCCGGATTGCTCCGTGAAATAGAAGTTGTGTCAGAGCTCTCACGCAAAACAATCCTAGAGAATGCGTGGGCTGTTTTAAACCAGAATGAATGGAGTAAACGTAATAACAGCTAACCCTAACACCACCGGGCAGCACAGAAGCGGATTGAGGAGCTTAAAAAATCAACTAGAGCGGCAGGGTAGGTTGAAAATCCTTGATGCCTTTATCTGCGATATCAAGAGTCGTCCGTTGGTACTGGATGAATTTAATGAAAAGCCCCGACCGGCGGTGGTTGATAGGTTAACGGTTGATGCGGAAGGTGGAATGAGGTTTTTGTTAAAGAATGATGTTGAGTTCAATGCGTAAAAATTTATATGTGAAAGCGGCTCGTCGATTGGCGGGCTGTTTATTTATGCGTAAGCAAAACAATAGTGCTATCATTCATGAGTATCTTCAGCACCTATCGGCGTTGTGGTTTGGTTTGCATTAGTGTATGAATCTTTTTTATTATATGTTAAAATAACAAGGGGTTTAATCACCCTTTGAAATGTATAATATAAGCTATTTAATACTTTCTTGACATGGGTTTGATATAACTTATTTTGTATTTATTTCTATCATCAATTAAATTTGAAAGAAAATTATAAATTATCTAAACACTATCAGTATTAGGGTATAAACCGCCCGATTAAGCAGCAATAAGATTTAAAAACTCATTTAATATTCCACCTCAATACTGATTCATATTAGCTTTCATAACAAGCTGGGGTACGATCACACGATGCTTTTCCACCGGAAGCCCACAGATCATCTTGTAGAGATTGCTAATCGCTTCATACCCTATCTGAAAGGGATTTTGAAAGATGGTGGCGGTGACCAGCCCCTGCGCAAGAAATTCACGGGTTTCAGAGAACAGGTCGGTGGTGATAATCTGCAGCTTATGAGCATACCCAAGCTCAAACAGCCGCCTACATACAACTGGTGAGATAGCAGAGGTAACATAGATACCAGCAATATCGGGGTGTTCGTCAATAAGCCGGTCGGTCAGCTCGATGGCTTTACGTATATCGTCCTGATGCTCATATAGATAGATCCCTTTAAAGCTTTGATTCTTTGCAAACTCCATAAAACCCGTCAAATTGTGATCATGGATCTGGTATCCCCGATCACCGACAAATACTGCTACCTTCTTGCCAGGACAGGTTAACCCCATCATCTGGGCGGCTAAAGCCCCAGAACATATGCCATCCCCAGTTACAAACAGATTCGCCCCATCCTGTTTATTAATCACAGAACATACCGGCTGGGTTCTGTCTTTATATTTTTGATCTCCTCGTAGGCTGTTTAATACGATTCCGTCGAGCAGGATACCATCATAGTTCTTATCAATGTATTCATGGATGTTCGTGCGGGTTTCGATCTCCCCATCCACCGGGTCGCCAAACACAATCCTGATTTCCCCCTCGACATTAAACGCCCTCAGTTCACTCAGCGCCAGGTTCATCCCTTTTTCGATCTCCCACAGAAAATCGTGTACCGAGCTGTAGAGCGCCACACCAATCCGGATCTTCTTACCCCCCAGCGACTGCGCGATATGGTTCGCTTGAAAATTGATCTCTTTTGCTATGTTTAGGACGTGCTCGCGCGTCTTAGGATTGATACGCGGCTTGTTGTGGATTGCCCTGTTGACTGTGCCAACCGATACGCCCGCTGCTTTGGCAAGATCGTATATGGTAGCCGGTTTTCCTTCCACGCTGATTCGCCCCCATTCCTTTTATCTCCATCATAACACAGCTCTTTTGATTTTTCAATAGGGTGTTTCAACAAAAACTCATAAAAATATTTCTAAAAAACACTTGACAAATGAAAAAAACTAGTATACACTATCTATTGTGTAATCGGTAACGCAAGACTTAATTTGGTTATATTGTATGTTCTGCAAGAAAGGGTGGTTGTATGGCGGGTGTCCAAACGAAACAGGTGATACGGCTTACGAGCACATCACCAACCCCCAGCTTAGGACAGAGGATTTTAAGGATTCTCAATCGCGACAAGTATCTTCTGGCGATGGCCCTGCCGGCTGTGGTACTTCTGATTATCTTTCGTTACATACCCATGTATGGGATTATAATTGCTTTTGAAGATTATAAGCCACCCGGATCGTTTTGGACTGGGGATTTTGTAGGGTTCAAGCATTTTATAAAGCTGTTTAACGGCCCGTACTTCGGACGGCTCATGCGCAATACCGTTCTGCTTGGTCTATACAGCATCGTCATCGGGTTTCCTCTGCCCATTTTATTGGCGCTTAGCTTTAATGAGCTAAAAAACGGTATATTTAAAAAGACTGCCCAGACTATTTCATACATGCCTTACTTTATATCGACGGTCATAATTATAGGTATCTTAAAGGATTTCCTAGCACTTGATACAGGCAAGATCAATCAGCTTGTCTCAGCGATGGGATTTGAACAAATAAGCTTCTTTACCTCAAAGGAGTGGTTTCGCACCCTCTATATAGGTTCCAGTGTCTGGCAGACCCTCGGCTACAGCTCGATTATCTATCTGGCGGCACTGACAGGTATAAATCCTGAGCTCTACGAAGCAGCCACCATCGACGGAGCTGGAAGGATCGGAAAGATACTACACGTATCCATTCCGGGTATTCTGCCCACAATCATGATTCTCCTTATCCTACAGATGCCAGGAATTGTCGGGAGTGACGTGCAGAAGGTGCTGCTGCTGTCCTCGCCCGCCACATATGAAACCTCGGACGTCATCGGTACATATATCTACAGACAGGGTGTGCTCGAAGCCAACTATAGCTTCTCTGCCGCCGTGGGACTTTTCATGAGCGTGGTATCGTTCATCTTTTTAAGCAGTACCAATTGGATCAGCAAAAGGCTCACCGATACAAGCCTATGGTAGGGGGCGGAAAGGACAGGCACCAGTATGCGTGAACAAAACCGCAACAGGATTAAGGATAACCGGCTGTTCGATATCATCAACATCTTACTTCTGCTTATTATACTCTTCATTATGATCTACCCGTTTTGGAATGTTTTGGTCACATCACTGAGTGATCCTAAATCGCTGGCTTTAAAGGGCACAACAGGATTTCTGCCTAGAGGGCTTTCGTTTGAAGGGTACCGCCTGCTGATACAGGAGCCCACGCTGCCCCGCTACTACCTCAATACCATCCTCTATCTCGTGCTGGGTACGGTATTTAAGCTGTTTCTCTCAATTATCACGGGATATGCCCTCTCGGTGCGGCGATTCTTTCTGGGTAAGCCGATTATGATCTTGATGGTGATTACAATGTTTATCGGAGGCGGCTTGATTCCCTATTTTCTTTTGGTTCGTCAGCTCGGTATGATAAACTCAATCTGGGTTATGATCATTCCCGGTGCGCTTGATGTCTACAACTGTATCGTATTCAAGACATTCTTTCAACAGCTGCCCGGAGAACTGTATGATGCCGCCGCAATCGATGGGGCGAACGATATTATTCTACTCTGGAAGGTTGTCGTTCCAATCTCCAAAGCATTAATTGCCACATTTTCGATATTCGCCATTGTGGGCTACTGGAACGGCTGGTGGGATGCGCTCTTGTTCCTAAACAAGCAAGAGATGCACCCAATCCAGATGTATCTTAGGAAGATTCTTGTCAGCATGGAAATGATGGCAGCCGACACGACGGGTGCCGCCAGTGTCCGGACGGGACTAGAGAGCGTCTCAATACTGCGTACAGTCAGAAGCGCCGCTATTGTGGTTACCACCCTACCGATTATATGTGTATATCCATTCTTCCAAAAATACTTTACCAAAGGAGTGATTGTCGGTTCTCTAAAGGGTTAGTCTCATAATCAATAGAATGTAAGGAGTGTCAGTATGTCATCAAGGGTAAAAAGGATTGGATTCGCTCTGCTCGCTGCCGTGTTTATCGCTGTGAGCCTGCTTGGATGTTCGCAGACCCCCGCGGTTTCTTCCGCTGCGCCCTCGTCCTCCGTTCCGGCTTCGTCCGCGGAGACCCAATCGGAGGAGAGTACACCGAAGTATTCCTTCCCCTGGACAGGTGAAACCAAGGAACTAACCTATTTTTATGCTGATTTCCGCTATACCGGCAGAACCTACGATTCACTAATCGACCAAGAATTCCAAAAGGCTATCGGCAACATCAAGATCACCGATCTGTCGGTGGGATGGTCTGATTTTTCCACTAAACGAAACCTGCTTCTGACCTCGGGAGAGATCCCCGACATAATATCAGGGCTAAATAATAACCAGCTAATCGAATACGGCGGCAGCGGACAGCTGCTGGATTACTCTAAGTATCTCGACCTTATGCCTAACTATTCTGCTCTGGCGAACAAGTATCCGTCAACCTTCTGGAAGATTGGGGACGGCATATTCCAGCTATGCCAGACCTTCGACAGCGACACTGTTAGTCAGGAGTGGCTTGCGAACAAGTACTATCTGGATAAGGGATTAACCATTCCCACAACGTTTGACGAGCTGTATGAGCAGCTGAAGAAGGCAAAGGAGATTAACCCCGACAGCTATCCGTTGTTTGGGTACGAGGCGTGGGGCTCATACTCCCAGTATCTATTCCGCTCGTTCAATACCTCCAACACTATCTACTTAAATCAAGAAACTAAAAAGTGGGAATACGGCCCCGTAGGCGAAAACTTTAAGAACTATATTGAGTTTATGCAGAGGTGTTATGCAGACAAGCTCATTCCGCAGGAGTTCGGCACCATGGCAGACGATGTGTTCTGGACAAACCTGAGCACCCCGAACAAGTGGTTTATCTACATAGGCTTCACCGAGATTAACTCCGGTATTATCGATGGCATCCGTGAGCAGGATCCGAGCTTTGATCTAGAAAACTTCATACCGCCCGTAGCCACCAACAACACCCATCCCTGGATCAACGCTACAGGTATGGAGGGGGCGGCGGACACAGCTATCGCTTTCAACGCGAAAACTGCCGATCCGGAGTTTCTGGCGGCATTTGTGGACTATCTCATGAGCGAACCTATCCAGACGCTGGTCAACTGGGGTATCGAGGGGCAGACATTTAACGTAGTCAATGGTATTAAGCAGTACGCAGAGGATCTCAGCTATCCCGGTTCTCTGAATAAGGGTTCGGTAAAGGCAATCGAGGATCTCGGACTGTATGCGCACCCGATTATTAAGCAGTACGGACCTGCCACACGCAACGACTACCGTGCCATGGATCTGTTCGGACTTGATCCTGTTGTACTTGCGCGACGCCAGACCTATAAGGACTATCTAGCAAAGAATCCGGACTATATCGTCCGCCCCGTTCCCGCTCCCAGCTTCACTGCCGAAGAGAGTGCCCAGATCGCCGAAAGCATGAACGATCTCAATACCTATGTCAACGAGAACTACCAGTTGTTCATTATGGGACAGCGTGCGATGTCCGATTGGGATAAGTTTATAGCCGATTTGACAAAATATGGAGATTATACGTCTATAGTCGAACTTTACAACTCAAAACCTCTGCCGGTACTGGTTAACTAATATACTTATGGAAAGGGGGCGGGTATGCTCCCTTTCCTGAGCGAATACCGACTTATTTACATCATTCAAAAAGGAGCGAAATACATGCTGCATCTACCCGAGGGTTACAGAGGGAAGCTGGTTTGGCACATCCGGTGCGCCGATGAATACGATCCGGTCTGCTATATGGAATACGGGCAAACACACGTAGTTCACTCACCGTTGGGCGACTATCGTGAGGCCGGAGACGGCCCCAACAACCGCTTTGGATACCGTTTTAAGATTGAACACGTGGGCAAACCCCACATCATGCTTATCACCTACCCGGACGATAAACGTCGTTACATGTGCGTAAACGATGGGGTATGTTATGACATGACCACCGGCGTGTTCACCGATGTGTTCTTCCCTGTCTCCAACACCGTACAGCGTATCGAGAACATCTTCTGGCCGCGCTGGGACGATGTGAGCATCTGCTTTATGACCTGGGGGTACGGCGAACCGGCTGCTGTCCTGGAGGTTGCGGTCTATGAACTGGATTCATTACCCGAAACGGCGGTGCGTAATCAGGAGCTCGGTAACCGGCGCTCCTTTGGTATTCAATATGAGGATCCCTGCGGCTGGCGCTGCACCGAGGGAGCAACAAGCGTTCCGATGTGGCTGGATCACATTGTCCAATATGCCAAGCACACAGGGCAATACCGCCTGATCTTCCCGATCTGCTGGTATCATGGTCCCGTATTCCCGAGCACCACACAA
>CAYSTR010000155.1:0-6488 GCA_964433745.1 uncultured Oscillospiraceae bacterium
ACAGGGTTAAGTCTTTTCTTGCTTAGGCATTAGCACAAAACTCTTGACAGACCCCCAAAAGGCAATCTATAGTATGAAAATGTACTAAACAATAAGACCCACAGCGCCACCCCAAACAGCGATTATGGGTAAAGAAAAAGACGTCAGTACTTCTGCCTGCCGCCTTTTACCGTATAAAGCCGCGACGACGTTGCGTCGGAGCTGCTGCTAAATACCCGATTCTAAATAATATAGGGAACATGGATAGTAGTATGGTTGCTGCTATTCCGATAACAACCCGAACTCTTTTGTACTTTATTTTACATACTCTCTACAAGCATTTACATATGCTTCAATGTTCTCCCAAGGCACCTCTGGTTCTAATAAATGAGTGGGTTGCGGCAGCAGTCCTCCTTTAGTCCCTGCTATTTGAAGGTTATTATATACCTCTTTTTTTACCTCATCAGGAGTACCAAAAGGTATGAGTCTTTGAGTCCCTATTGTACCCGAAAAACTTATTTTATCACCGAACTCTTTGTGTATTTCCTCAAAACCCATACATTCGGGCTGTACAGGGTTTAGTATATCTACCCCAATGTCAATAAGATGGGGAATGAACGGTTTAATATACCCGCAGGAATGGTACGAGATAATAATATCCGGCTTTATGGCTTTAGCGGCAGATATTATCTGTTTATGCCTGGGCTTTAGCCAATCGCAATACATTGTTTCGCTCATCATGATAGAGTGCTGCATTCCTATATCATCACCCATAATAATCACATCTGTACCAGCATGAGCATACTCTTCTACCTTAGAAACAAATATCGAACATACTTTATTTAGAAGCCATTCAGCTATTTCGTTTTCATCCATCATATCGGACATCAGCTCCTCCATGCTTCGGATTGCCCATGCAGTCTCCCAGACGGAAAAAGCCAATGGACCGACAGATATCTTATCTTGCAATTTTATTTCATTGACACTACGCCTTAGGTTATCGGAGTTTAAGTCATCAAATGAGGGAAACGGAAATGATTTAATCTCATCTAATGAAGTTGCTTTTGCCAACGGATGACGCATCCGGGTCATGTGATAGGCGGCTTCACTGCCCGGCTCGTGAGCTACTCCCCAAAGATCAATAACTGTCCCCTGTTCTAACCTGTCATAATACCTTTTATATACCGAAGCGTCAGGGCAATTATAATTTATATCCGAAAAATACTTTATGGAAAAATCAAAATATTCATCATATGGCAGAACTTCGCCAAATTTCTTCTTGTACACATCCACAAGCGACGGGCAGAGGGAAAACTGTACAGGAACCTTCTCGTAACCCGTTCTTCTTACAAGCGATAGATAATTTTCTCTTTCGGTCATATTAATCTCCAATCATTAATTATAAACTTAACTATTAGCCGGACACTAAGAATGTCCGGCTAATAATTATTTACATAGCCAATCTAACTGTTTTATTTCCCGTTGGCCGCACGCCAAGCATCGAGCTGGGCCTGCTTTTCGGCGATAATGTCATTTACACCGGCTGCCTCGAGACGGCTTAGAAATTCTGGGATTGTCTTTACCGGGTCAACAGAACCATTACTAAGTGCCGGTATAACCTCGGTAAGTACTGCCTGACAGTTCGCCAACTGTGTTTTCACCTTTGTTTGGTCAAATGTAAAGCCAGAAACAGGTGATACATCAGCCTTTAAATCTGCTTCAAAAACAACGCGCATGCTCTTCTTTTGTTGTTCCCCCAGTTCTCCTATAGGAACTAAGGAGCGTGTAAAGTCGGGACTGTAGCTCTGGCCTACCTGCCACTCTGAGTAGTTAAAGTTATATTTACCGTCGATAAGCTTGACGTTACCGTCTTCCATGTAGGTAAAGTCAATATCTTTTTCACCCTGGGTGATTAAGAAGTACAGCTCATCATTTGTGTTTAGAAGCTCAACTAGCTGAAGGGACTTTACTATGTTCGGAGTCTTTGCGTTGATAGCTATAGCCGCTGTGCTGCCTGCCGCCGCAGGGATAACTGTACGCGTTGTGCTGACAGTGACAGCTGGGGCCACGTCAGGGGTACACATTGACATCGTAGCAGTATTGGCGTTTTGAATGCCCAGGCTTTCACAGTCTAAAGTATCAGGCCAACCATAGCTGACTGCGGCAATCATCTTGGCTGCTTTACGGTCAGGTGAGAAATCCTGCAAGGTAGCACCATCCTTGCGGACATAGCCCTTGTTGTACCAGTCACGCATGATGTTGCAATATTCGGTAAATTCCTCTGTTTTATACTGGTTTATTACAGTTGTTGGCTCGGTAAACCGAATCCAGCCGACGGTATTTACATCGCCTACCGCCTCCATATCCCATATTAAAGATTCATAAAAAAAGCTGGAAGTGGAGCTGGTTTCCCAACCGATCATATCGGGATGTTTTGCTAAAGATGCACCGATAAACGGGTCGATGAGCTTTAATGCTTCAATAGGAGGTTTGTCCTTTACCGCTTTCCAGTCAAAGCCAACCTCCTCTGCCAGATCCTTGCGGAAAGAATATCCCTTGCGCGCTGCCACACCCCATTGTTGATAGTTAACCAAAGCATAGATCTTACCATTAACCTTGACACCGTCCCATAAGCCTTCCGGAATACGAGCATAGGTTTCGGGGGCATACTGCGGGATAAGCTCAGTCAAATCAGCATATGCACCCTTTGTGGCGTTTTCAAAGAAATTTATACCACCCCAGCTTGCGGTAAAGCACAGATCCCATTCGTCTCCGCCGTTAATCATCAGATTCATTTTTTCGGCGTATGTTGCTCCGTCAACCATGACAAACTCAAGATTAACACCTATCGCACTGTTAATAATTTCATTTGCCTTCGTCATAATGCGCTCCTGTTCGTTGACAGGGCTGTTCATCATATAAAACTTGAGGTTTACGATTTCCTGAGGTTCAGATTTGCTCTCACTTGCAGCAGAAGATGCTTTTGCCGTAGAACTGCTCCCCGATGAATTAGTGGGATTACTGCCGTTACATCCGGCAAAGACAGCTAGACACATTATTGCAACAAGAACAAGGCAGATGAGTTTTTTTGGTTTCATGGTTTCATTCTTCCCTTCATAAATACTTTATTATGTTAAACCGAATAAATCCGGCTATAACCTAACCCTTAACCGCTCCGATGGTTAGCCCCTTAGCAAAATATTTTTGAATAAATGGATAAAGTAAGATAATGGGACCAATAGACAAGACACATGTCGCCATACGTGCGCTTTCGCTGGGCAGCATTCCGATAGTTTTCATCATCGACTGTGAAGCGGCTGCGTTTGCTTGAAGATACCCGATGTTATTCATAAGCGATTGCAAAAGATATTGAAGTGTGTAGAGCTTAGACGTTTCAATATATAAAGCACAGGTCATCCAATCGTTCCAATAAGCTATAGCGACAAAAAGCCCTATGGAAGCGATGACGGGTTTTGACAATGGGAACACAATTCTAAAATATGTATTAATCTCGTTTGAACCGTCAATTCTGGCGGATTCTATCAATGAATCGGGAATGCTTTTGAAAAAGTTCTTCATAATAAGTACATTAACCGCAGAGACAAGGGAAACAATGATAAGCACAAAAATTGAGTTTTTTAACCTCAATACCCTTGTTATGAGCATATAGTAGGGAACAAGACCCCCGGAAAAGAGCACCGGGATGTATACAAACAGGGAGATAATGCCGCGACTAGTTACCTCTGGGCGGGAGAGGGGGTATGCAAGCATAGAAGTGATAAGAATATGGCCGGCTACACCCAGTACAGTTACCGATATCGTCACCATATATGCATTAAATACCGAAGCAGCACCGCCAAACACATATTCATATGCCGCCAGACTAAATTTACCGGGAATAAAGCTGTAGCCGTTGAGATTTAAGAATCCTTCGTTAGTTAAGGAGATGGAGATGATTAGGATAACAGGTAGAATACAAAGCAGAGACAAAGTAATAAAGATGATATGTATAATCGCGATATGGGGTTTAAAGAGCTTGTTCTTCATGTAAACCTCCTAAAACAATGCACTGTCAGGATCGATCTTCTTAATAACTAAGTTCGAGAGAAGGACTAAAATAAAGCCTATTACCGATTGATATAAACCGACGGCGGCGGACATTCCGTAATCGTTGATGGTTTTAAGAGAGCGGTATACATATGTGTCTATGACATCGGTAGCTTTATATAAGGCACCGGCATTGTTCGGTAGCGCATAAAACCCGCTCCAATCCCCCAGTCCACCGGAGAACAGCTTTCCTACCCAAAGCAGTGAGAGAACAATCACGGTAGGACGTAACAGTGGGAGGGTAATGTGGCAGACCTGTTGAAGTTTTGATGCTCCGTCCAGTCCGGCTGCCTCATAATAATCCGTAGAGATTCCGGCTAAAGCGGCAAAGTATAATACCGAATTATACCCGAGATTCTTCCATATATAAGCAAACGGCAGAATAAACCTCCAATAGATAGGTTCACTGTACCAATATATCTCTTCCTTACCTATTAATAACATAAAGTTATTCACTATCCCCTTATCTACGCTGAGAAGACCATATACCACATACTGAATTACAATCCAAGATAGAAATGTAGGCAGAAGAATAATCCCTTTATATGTAGCGGACACAAATTTATTTGTAACCTCATTTAGTAGAATCGCAAAGGTGACGGATAAAATCGTAACAAGCACTGCCTGCAAGCCGTTATAGAACAGGGTGTTGAGTGTAACAAGTCTTGCTGTGTCAGACTTAAAGAAGAATTCAAAGTTTTTGTACCACGGATCTATAAAAGGGCTGCCTAGTATCCCTCCAACCGGGTTGTATTCCTTAAATGCAATGATGACCCCGAACATAGGTGAGTAAAACAAAAGTGCTATCAAGATTATGCCGGGAAGCATCAGCAGATAAAACTGCCATTGCTTTTTATATGCCGTTATGAATCTATTCGGTCTCTTTTTCGAGAGAGTGAAATTCACCTTTCTTTCCGGGGCATTAACCATCAGCATATCAACTCCTTACTTTCTTAGTGATAGCATAACATGTAGTAGGTAAATATTCCACTACTAATTTTAACAATTTCTATGCAATTCAATTATCGCAAGATATAAAAAGTAATGATTTCTATAAAAAATAACAAAAACGGAGTGAAAGTTAAATAATTTATTGATAATTAAAGAAAAAGACGTTATAATCAAATAGAAGTTTTACTAATAGAGGATGATTTAAGATATGAAAAAGAGTAATCATAAGATAAGCTTTTTTGCAAAGCTGTTTTTATCCTTTACCAGCGTTTGTATCACCCTTATCATCCTCCTGACAGTGTTTATTTTTGCTGGCTACAGTAAGCAGACTAACACAATGGTTGAGGAGTTCTTCTCAAAGATTCTGTATCAGACAAACTATAGTGTTTCGTATATAAACGAGCTGGCGTACCGCTTAACTGGTTCGCTTTATAATGAAAAAAGCGTTATTTCATACCTAAACATGCAGGAAGCTGATGGACTTACGGTTGTTGCTACCCATGCTATTGTAAGAAAAATAACCATGCCCCTGACATATGTGGAAAGTGTTTATCTATACAACGGTAACACCGATTTGCTTTTATCAACTAGAAACGGTGAACAAAGCCTCTTGGACAGTTTTTATGATGATGAAATTGTGAAGTATCTAAATGAGCCTTCATTACTGGAAGCCACAAACGGCAAACCCATAGTACATACAATTGACTATAATGACATGCGGTTTGAAATCGTATCCTATGTATTATTTGAGAGTGACATTTATACAAAAAAGATCAAAAATGCTCTGGTTATTAATCTGCTATCCTCTACACTAACAGGTGCTATCGATATGCTTATAAAGGATGATAGTCAAACGAGTATCTTCATAGTTGCCGATGAAAACGGGCAGATTATTGGTTCCCCTCTTTTTTATAGTAATAATAATAACCGAATGGCTATTGATACAATAATAAATGCCTATAACAGCGGCAGTGAAACAAAGCTGTTGAACATCAAGACGGATGATAAAAGCTATATGAGTATGTTCAACTCCGATAATGCGAATAATTGGCTGATTATCGGTCTTTTAGATATAAACGTTTTAAACAAGAATCTATTCGATATCGCACTATTCTCTCTGTTTATTGCAGGCAGCTTGTTCCTCATTGTTACTGCCATATGCTTATATATATCAAAAAGGCTATACAATCCCGTCAAAGCGATAACAGGATTGGTACAGGGTATACCCTATGAGAAGGAAATGCTAAGCGGTATCAACACAAAAGAATTCACCTTTTTAGCAAGCGTATTTACATCAATGAAGAGGCAAAACGAACAGTTTTTGTTGTTCAAACAGGATACAGAGTATACACTAAAGCAAGATTTCCTTTCAGCACTAATAACAGGAAGAAATATATACTCTATTGAAAAAACAAAAGCCATGTTAAATGACCTTAACATTGGCTTTATTC
>CAYSTR010000156.1:0-6471 GCA_964433745.1 uncultured Oscillospiraceae bacterium
AAGATGGTAGTATTGGCTGTTTCGGGGGAGGCAAAGAGAGGTATTTTAGAGAAAGCACTCTATGGCCCTGTTACACCGGAGGTACCGGGTTCGATTTTACAGCTTCATCCGAACGTTGTCGTGGTGACGGATATTTTATAGGTTTTGTATAATTATAATTTATATAGGGAGGGGTCACAGTGGATTTAAGCAAAGAGCGTTTTGACATTATCATTCAAGCCGGGCAGTCAAACAGTCAGGGGTGCGGACGAGGGGACGGTCATTTCCCGTTTGTACCGAACGACAGAATCTGGTATCTCAACGGTGACGGCACATACGAACAAGCGGCAGAGCAGGAGATTGCGCCAGGGGATGTACGAGGTAACTTCTCACTGAGCTTTGCAGCACGGTATGTCAAGCGCTGTCTTGAACCGGGACGCAGATTGCTCATCATCCGGGCGGCGGTGGGCGGTACAGGATTTCTAGATAATCGCTGGGGCATGAAGGACGACCTCTACCAGAACATGATATTGCGCACACAGGAGGCTCTGCGGCTGGGAAGCGAGAACCGGCTGATGGCACTGCTGTGGCATCAAGGGGAGACCGATGCCGTTTTATATGCTTCAAAGGATCTGCACTATGACAATCTGGCGAACCTTGCAACAAGTGTACGTGCGCGGTTTAGCCGCAAGACACTGCCGTTTATAGCGGGAGACTTCGTCCATCACTGGAAGGGGCAGAATGAAGCCATCTGCCAGCCGGTTATTGAGGCTATAAAAGCGGTGTGCAATGATATCGGAGGAGCAAGATTTGTCGAAACGGACGGACTTTCCTCCAATGATCAGGTTACACATGACGGTGATATGATACATTTCTCCAGAGGTGCGTTAGATGAACTGGGCGGACGCTACTTTGAGGCTTATTGTGATATTATCGGGGTATAATACAGTTTCTTAGCATTGGGGACGAACAAAATAGGGGGGCATTTAAGTTTGGCAATGAAGCGTGTAAAGGTAACGGTTCTGGGTAAGGAGTACATCGTCGCGTCGGACGAATCGGACGCGTATGTGGTGTCGCTTGCGGAGGAGCTGGAGCTTAACGTCAAGGAACTAATGGCAAACAGCAACGGCTTGTCCATGGCTTCCGCGCTTGTTTTGAGCTGTCTTAACTATATGGACGCGCTCAACAAGTCATTGGAAAACGCCGAGCATCTTCGTTCGCAGATTAAGGACTATCTGGAGGACGCGGCGAAGGCGCGGATAGAAGCGGACGAGCTGCGCAGAGAGAACGAGCGGAAAAGACGTGAAAACTAATGTATAAGCCGGAGCTAGTCGCCCCTGCCGGTTCATGGGAGGGGCTTTTTGCCGCTGTAAACGCGGGTGCTGACGCAGTGTATCTGGGTGTCAGCGCTTTTAATGCGCGCAGAAATGCCAAGAACTTTGAAAGCCTAGGAGAAGTCACAGCCTTTTGCCATGAAAAGGGCGTGAGGGTATATCTTGCGCTCAATACAATCGTGTTTGACAAGGAGCTAAATCTGCTGGTCTCGGTAATAGAGGATGCGGCAAAGAGCGGCGTAGACGCTATTATCGCAGCAGACATGGGTGTGGCAAGGCTTATACATCAGATGTGCCCCGATATGAAGCTGCACGCATCCACACAGGCGGCAGTACACAATAAGGAGGGTGCGGAGTTTGTCCGTGAGTGCGGATTTTCCCGCGTTGTTCCGGCGCGTGAGATGTCTTTCGAGGAGCTTCGCACGCTCTGCGGAATAATCGAGACAGAGGTGTTTGTCCACGGTGCGTTGTGTTACAGCATGTCGGGCATGTGCTCGATGTCGGTGCATTTCGGCGGGAGAAGCGGTAACCGCGGTCTCTGTGCAGGGACATGCCGTCTCCCCTTCAATGCGGGAGGCGGGGGCTACGCCTTGAGTTTAAAGGATTTGTGCGGGGCAGAGCATGTAAAGACATTATCCGGCATGGGCGTAGGTGCGTTTAAGATTGAAGGACGAATGAAACGTCCGGAATATGTAGAGCTTGCCGTGACGGTCTACCGGCGGCTTATAGACGGTAAAAACGTGCCGGAGGAACTCATGCGGGCGTTAGAGCGGGTGTTCTCTCGTTCGGGCTTTACCGACGGATACCTCACAGGACGCAGAATCAACATGCAGGGCGTGAGAAAAGAAGAGGACGACCGCGTTTTTGGTGCGGGCAAATGGCTTGTCACCCCTAAACGTGAACCGATTGAGCATACGACAAAGCCATTTTATAAACTGTCGGAGGATGATACTAACCCACAAAACGGCAAGAGCGAGAAACAGTACGCACAGCGCCCACCGCAGGTGTGGGTGTACCCCCTGTCGGAGGATGATACTAACCCACAAAACGGCAAGAGCGAGAAACAGTACGCACAGCGCCCACCGCAGGTGTGGGGGGCGTTTTTAAAGGTGGGGCAGATTCCGGCGGGGGTAAAGCTGGATAGGGTGTTTCTTCCGGAGGAGGAGCTCTTGAGGTTAGGGGAGAAAGCTGGCGGGTATGGCGTACGGCTTCATGCCGTGTGCTTTGATACAGTAAAACAGCGGGAGCGACTGTCAAGGCTTAGAGCTTGCGGGGTTAGGTATGCGCTGTGCGACAATCCCGGTAGCTTTCATTTAGCCAGAGAGCTTCACTTTGACGTGACAGCGGGGTATACCCTAAATGTGTCGAATAAGCAGGTACTTTTCTCCTATCGGGATATGGGCGCGGAATCTGTCATACTCTCGCCGGAGCTGCACATTAAGGGGGGACAAGCGCTGACCGGACACCTCCCTGTCGGGATTGCCGCCTACGGACACCTCCCGCTCATGCACGCAAGACTATGCCCCAAACGGCTGTCGGTGGGATGTAAAGGCTGTACAGGTCAAACGAGTATAACAGACAGGCGCGGTGTGCGATTCCCGGTTATGGGAGACGGCAAGGGCTGCTCCTATGTGCGTATATTAAACAGTGTGCCGCTCTATCTTGCGGACAAGCCGGAGATACACTCCTTTGATTTTATTCTACTGGACTTTACTATTGAGAAAACGGACGAGTGCGCAAGGATTATTAATTCCTATGAAAAGGGGCTGCCATCAGGCACACAGCAGTTTACAAGGGGGCTTTACTTTAAACATGTTTTGTAATATCAATATAAAAAAGCTAAGAGACAGTGCGGTCTTACCGTCCTACGCCACAGACCAAGCGTTAGGGGCGGATTTGTATGCATGTACTGACCAGACGGTGAGCATAAGACCGGGCGAGACCGTCATGATACCATTGGGGGTGGCAATCGAGCCGACAGAGCATGTGGGCGTGTTTATCTTCCCCAGAAGCGGATTGGCAGCGAAACACGGAATATCGCTTATAAATTCCGTGGGCGTCATCGATCCGGACTATAGGGGGGAGCTATCTGTGCCGCTTTATAATCATTCGGAGGTTACCTACACTGTAAACCCCGGTGACCGTGTGGCGCAGCTCGTGGTGATGCCGGTATATACGGCACGGTTTATCGAGACTAATGCGCTAGGCGATACGGTAAGGGGCAGCGGTGGTTTCGGCTCGACAGGCCTTGGAGGGCAGACATGAGAATCGCCCATATAGCGGATGTACATATCGGCAAGGTGCTGTGCGACTTCTCGCTATTAGAAGATCAAGAGTACATTCTCCATCAGATTGCCGATATTATTAAGAACGAGCAGGTAGAGCTTCTGTTAATAAGCGGGGACATTTTTGACCGCGCCGTCCCTCCCGCACAGGCAGTGGAGCTGTTGAGCGGCTTTTTAAGTGAGCTTATTATGGGGCACGGTATAAAGGTTTTTGCGGTGAGCGGCAACCATGACAGTCCAGAGCGGCTGGGGTATCTGTCGGGGCTTTATAAGAGTATGGGGCTTCACATCTGTACATCCGGTGGGAATGTGCTGGAGTATACCGACTTTTACGACAGCTTAGGGAGTATCCGCGTGTATGCCCTCCCCTATTCGGCGATAATCAGGGCACGGCATAGTCTGGAGCTTCCCGATACTACTTCGGCGGTGCGAACCCTTGTGAGTACGATTGACTACAGCGGGCGCAATGTCATTGTGGCACACGGAATGTTTACCGGCGGCGAAGCGCTTATATCGGACTCCGAGCTGACTATAGGCGGAGCGCAGACGGTGGACGCGGCTATATTGTCGGGTTTTGACTATGCGGCCCTCGGTCATCTTCACCGCAATCAGACGGCTGGTGCTCCCCATATCTGCTACAGCGGCTCGGTGCTTCCGTACAGCATATCCGAGGCGGGCGGGGATAAGTACATAAACATTATCGATATAAGAGAAAAGGGTAACATTCACATTGAGAGCGTCCCGCTCTCGCTTAAAAGGCGCGTGAGGATTGTCGAGAGCGATTTTGAGGGACTTTTAAGTGCGCCTAAGTCGGATGATTATGTGTTTGTTCACCTAACCGACAGCTATCTTGTGCATGACGCGGTAAGCCGTCTAAGAGGAGTATTTCCCCATGTCTTGGGGCTTCGTTATACTGAAAGGGAGAGGGCTAAGGAGGGAACAATAGGGCTTGCCGGTACAATGCGCACGCCCCTCCAGCTGTTTTGTGACTTCTACAAAGAGATAAAGGGTGCGGATCTCCCGCCTGACAGGCAGGAGATTATAGAGGATATATTGGACGAGGTGGAACGCGATGAAGCTTAAAACACTGACCATGACAGCGTTCGGTCCTTATAAAGAAACCCAGACTATTGATTTTGAGCGGCTGTACGACGGCGGCATCTTCCTTATTACAGGCGCAACCGGCGCGGGTAAGACTATGATTTTTGATGCCATCGCATTCGCACTCTACGGAGACGCAAGCGGCGGCACACGCCAGTCGGACAGCTTCAAGAGCCACTTCGTCGACGATGGGGCAATATGCACCGTGACACTCACATTCGAGGTTTCGGACAGGACGTACATTGTGGAGCGGTCGCCGAGACAACCCCGTCCGGGCAGACAGGGGACGCGTATAGCGGACATGAGTGTGACGCTTTCATGTCCGCAGACCGGAGAGCTTTTGACCAAAAAGGGAGAGGCTGATAGCCGCATCTGCGAGCTGGTGGGACTAAAGCGGGAGCAGTTCATGCAGATTGTCATGCTGCCGCAGGGGGAGTTCAGGCGGTTTCTAGAGAGTAAGAACGATGAAAAGCTGGAGATACTAGGACGAATATTCGGCACATCCTCATTGGACAGGATAGTAAGAGCGCTGGGCGAACGAAGAAAAGCGGCAGAACAGGCGATAAGAGAGAGTAACCTCACGGTCGAGCTTACACTGGCGCGGATTGACACAGAGGACGAGGAGTTAAGAACGCTCATCCGCACCCCTGCCGCCGATGTGGGTCGGATTGTACCGCTTCTCGAACAAAGCATAGATGAGGACACCGCGCGGCTTATGTCCTGCGAAGAGGAGCTTAATCGTCTGACATGCGAGCGGGCGGCACTGGATATACCCTCCGCTATGAGACTGTACGGACAGTTTGAGCGTTATACAGCGGTACAGTCGGAGCTTCAAGGTCTTTTACAGTCGGGTGCGGAGATGGAAAAGACGAGGGTATTCCTCTCAAACTGTCATAGGGCACAACCGGCAGTGGGTCTATTAAGAGAGCTGCGCGGACGAGACGAGGAATATAAAGCTTTATTGGCGCGTATTGACTTTTTGCATGAGCGTGAGACAGTGCAGTCCGGAGCCCTGTCTGTCGTGAACGAGCGCATGAAGGAGCTTCCGGTCATGAATGCGCGGTTGGAAGCGGTCAACCGGGAGTTGGGACGCTTAGAGAGCGCGGGCGAATCGCTTGCTCGTTTAGAGGAGCTGGATGCATCGTTGCGGGAGCTTCTTGTCAAGCGGGAAAAGCTGTCGGTGAGCAAACGGCGTTACGGTGTGTTGCGGGAGCATTTTGCCCTGTCGGAGCAGTCAAGGCGCGTGCGGTTACTTCATGAGCATTTAACTGCGCTTATGTCATCGGTACAGAACCACATTAGACTAAATGACGAGCATATCGCACTTGAACGTGAGTATGGCGAGAAAAATATTCTATTTATGGCGGGTAGTGCACACATGCTGGCTCTGACGTTAAATGAGGGTGAGCCCTGCCCGGTGTGCGGCTCACGCGAGCATCCGCATCCATCAAAGCCCTCCGGTGGGCTTCCGTTAAAGGAGGAACTGGATGAGCTTCGTGAGAGAAGCGGAAAAAGCCTATCGGGTGCGCAGTCCGAAAGAGGGCGGGCGCTGACTATTCTATCGGCTATAAATAAAGACGAGCGCATTATTTCAATGTCGGAGGACGAGATTTTTTCCCGTGCGGACATTCTTGCGGCTATAAGAGATAGGACAGAAAACGAGCGGGAGAACCTTGACCGTTTACTAGAAGAAAAGGGGCGGGAGATAGACGGCTTCTGGGAGGGCGGCGACTGGCGAAGGCTGGATGAACAGGGACTGTCGGAGCTGGGAG
>CAYSTR010000157.1:0-6456 GCA_964433745.1 uncultured Oscillospiraceae bacterium
TGTCCCCCCTAAAATAGATGGGCTCAAACCCAAACCATTTAAGAGCCGCATTAATGGGACCTGTAGAGGGGGATAATACGCTGATAAACAGTCCTGTCAGAACGACCCATGACATAAAGTGCGGGAGATATGTAATAACCTGCGCTGTTCGTTTAAACCTCGGGAGCTTTAGTTCATTGAAGATAAGCGCAAGAATTATCGGAGCGGGAAAACCGAAGATGATATGGTATAGGCTGATTATTACGGTATTGCCCATTATCTGACCGAAATCGCTTGCCGATTTGAACATCGTAGTAAAATGCTGAAATCCAACCCATGGGCTGTTCCATATACCGTCAATCAACCGGAAGTTCTTAAATGCGAGCTGCAGCCCGTACAGCGGACCATAACAGAATATACCGTACCACACAAGCGCAGGTAATAGGAGTAAAAACAAGTATCTGCATTTGTAAAATTTATTCGTCCTAAACGAGCCTTTCTGCTTAATAAGCACAGAGCTCTGACTAGCTTGCTTTGTAGTGACATTCATTACAATCTCTCCTTTCGTTTCTCTTATTGTTTATGTGAATATTATACAATAGTTCCCACCGTATTTTCCATGATATAATTAATAAAATAATGATAATTTTGTAACTGTTTGACTATTTTTATTTTTCATGCTATGATTAATACAAAGGTGATGAGTGTGAAAAGTCTAAGATCAAAAATTTTTGTGTCATTTATCCTATGTGTAATTGTTCCCTGGCTTATGGTATCGTCCTTTCTAATTGTATTTTTCACCGTAAACATAAGGGGACGCTATATCAACGATGCGATTACGATACTAAGGGAATCCCTTGACAGCTTTTACGTCAATGTTTCAATAACAGGACAGCTTTTAGATTCTATCTTTGTATCGGAGCATTTTAACCGTATGCTCGTCGAGGTCAACAGAGCAGATTTCGACTCAGAGTACCGCAAGAGCGTTATAAACATTGACAACTATTTGAACAGCTTTCTTTCAAGTAACAACTTTATTGACGGAGTGGCGGTATTCGCTGACAGGAAGCTTGTCACCTCTGTACGGTATCCCTATTGGGGCAGCTTTATACAAAGCTCCGACTTTTTTGACAGGCTTTACAACTCAAACGGCTATACAGTCTATTATAATAACATGGGGCTAATAGACGCATATATGCAGAATCGGCAGGTTTTCCTCATAGGAAAGCCTATAAAGATGATATATACAGATGAGGAATCCATGAGGTTTTCCTCCGACATTATAGGCTCTGTTGTAATGCTTATTGATACGGGGCGGCTCCTAAGCCAGATTAAACCGGAGCTTGCGGGCAATATGATCATGGCGCTCATGTCGTCGCAGGGGCTTATCTGCTCGGACATAAATGAGGATGAGCTCGGCACACTCACATCATGGGTGGACGCTTATATTGCGGAGAACCCAGCATATGCGGTATCCGGCTCGTTTAAGGACAACACGGGAAGGATTATTATTTATTCAAAAAGCAAGGATAAACAATACATGGCGGTTGGAGCTATAGATGCCGAAAGCATATACAGCTATGCTAATTCCATAGCACTCATTGCCATATTCGCCCAAGTGTTCTGTGTTGCGGCGTTTTTGATCTTCACAGGTGTAATAAACCGAGTCATAACCGCCCCGATAAACAAGCTCAAGCACAGCATGGGGCAGGTCACACAGGGTAATCTCGATGTTTCGGTCGATATCCGTACGCGTGACGAGATAGGTCAGATGTGTGAAAGCTTCAACTTCATGATTAACGAGCTTAACAAAATGATAACGCAGATACACAAGGACTATGAGATAAAATCGCATATGGAGATGTCCATCCTCCAATACCAGATAAATCCTCACTTTATATTCAACATCCTCTCGTCCATACGCCTAAAGGCACTCATGTACGGGGATACAGGCGTAGCAGACATGCTAAATCGCGTCTCTCGTTTATTCCGCAAGACCATAGGAAAAACCGGGCAGAGTATAACTGTGCTCAATGAGATAGAAAATATTGAGGACTATGTGTTTATATATAAAAATATCTTTACATTTGAGATAAACGTAAAGATTAGTATTGAGCCGGGGATAGAGGGGTACTATCTGCCCAACATGACGCTGCAGCCGATAGTCGAAAACTGCTTTGTACACGGAGCGTCCGGGCAGCTTGATAACTTCCTAGTATCGATAAAGGCGTTCGTAAAGGACGAGCGGTTAGTGTTTACCGTCAGCGACGACGGTATTGGTATGGATGAGCAGACTATGCGCTCACTCCTGCGAGATGACGAGGAGATACCGCGCGAAAGCTTTACTAAGATAGGCGTAAATAGTGTAAACAAGCGCATAAAGCTCATATACGGGGACGAATACGGTATACGCGTGGACTCAAAGCCCGGTCTGTTTACTAAGGTGACGGTCGAGCTGCCGATTATAACCGAGCCGGGGGTAGGGTCTGTGGACATAAATGGAAATATTAAGGGGGATTAAGCTTGCTTGGCGTTATCCTGATAGATGATAACAATACGATTATTGAGGGGCTTATGAAGCTCATTAAGTGGGAGGAGAACGACCTCTATGTAAAGGGCACCTTCCGAAACGGTCTTGATGCGCTGCGCTATATTGAGAATAACCGCGATGTTGACATCATCTTCACCGACATGAAGATGCCGGTCATGGACGGGCTGGAGTTCATCAAGGGCTTTATAAAAACCGGCATAGAGGCAGAGATTGTCTGTCTTAGCAGCTATAATGAATTTGCACTCGTAAGGGAGGCATTTGTGCTGGGGGTGGAGGACTATATACTAAAGTCCGAGATTGAACCGGACAAGGTAATAGAGCTCTGCTCGAAGATTCGGGCAAAGCTCATGCAAACGAAGTATGTATATCATTCCGATGTGGATCACCGCATTATACAAAACGTGCTGTCCATGGTAGAGGCTGGGTTAAGCAAGGAGCTGAACCTAAAGGATATAGCCCCCGAATTTGGTATCAGCAGCGGATATCTGGGTCAGCTCTTTACAAAGCAGCTCGGCATGTCTTTTAATGATTATCTAAACCAAAAGCGTGTAGAAAAGGCAACACAGATGCTTTCATCGGGAAAATATAAGATATATGAGATATCCAGCGTGTGCGGCTACAACAGCGTAGAGCATTTCAGCCGGATATTCAAAAAGGTAACGGGTAAGCCGCCTAAGCAGTGGTAATTACCTAAGCTCGCTCAATGTCTCAACAACAGCGACGGCTCTTTGTATATCCATCTCGTCTGCTAAGGGCTTGGCAGGAGCCAATACATATCCTCCATTGTCGCTGAAAAGCTCAGCGAGACGGTTTATCTCCGTGCGGATATCCGCCGGTGAGCCGAAGGCGAGTATACCCTGGCTGCCGAGACTGCCCCAGAAGCTAAGCCTGTCGCCCCACATTGACTTGATACGCTCGGGCGCCATACCGGAGGCCTCGGGCTGTACGCTTTCGTGACAGTCCATGCCTATCTCGATGAGATCGTCATAGATATCGACAATACTGCCGCAAGAGTGTTGAATGATCTTCTTACCCTGCTTATGTACCGCATCATATATTTTAGCAAGACATGGCTTAATCAGCTTTACCCATCTATCGCGCCCTATTATTACGCCGCGCTGGTCGCCCCAGTCGTCCCCAAACAGGTATGCATCCGCCGGAACATCCTCGCAGGCCTTTAGCATAGCCAGATAGTTTTCTGTGACCTTTGCGGTCATTTCCGCATAGAAATCCTCTTCAATCATCGTATCGGTGAGCGCGTTCTCAAATCCGCGCAGCCGCCAGGTGTTCTCAAATATCCCCCAGCCCATGCTGATGATGCGGTAGTGCTCATTATCCGCATTGTAGCGCGCTATTGCCTCTTCCTTCTGGGCGAGGATAGGAGCTACAAACTGCTCCTTGCTAGGGAAAACGTAATCGCCCCATTGTGCCTCTGGGAGTGGGGGCTTCTCCAGATGGAAGGGCTTTCTGTCCATCCTCCACAATGCGCCGTAACCGTCACGGGCATACACCTCATCGAGCTCGGTCATCTGAACGGTGTCTACTGTCAGGTGTATGGCGTGGAAGGTGCGCAGCTTCTTTTGCTGCCAATCTTCGTCCCCATAGTATTCGGTCAGCCGCCGGTAAAGCTCCGGCTCAAATTCGACTGCATATGGTGTGATGTCGGTAGGCTCGTGGTTCAGCCGCTTTTTAATGATCTCCCTGCCGGTCATTCTATTCCCTCCATGCTTTTTTATTTATAATATCATATCAAAGGATTCGAGCGAAAGTAAAAATCGTACATATATATGTAAAATTGTCCGTTTGGGAGGTGATGGGGGTGCGTGTCCGCTTTGAAAGAGATAGAATACTGCCTGTCCTAAAGCAATTCTATAGCCTTGCGCATCTGCGTATTGGTGTATACGATACCGATTGCCGCGAGATAGTCGGTTATCCTGACGAACCCTGCGGTTACTGCGGGCTGATAAGACAAACCGCCGATGGTATTCGCCGCTGTCTCGCATGTGACGAAGCAGCTCTGCGGGAAGCGGGCAGGACTAAGAGCATTCAGCTCTACACCTGTCATGCGGGACTGCGCGAGGCGTGTGCCCCCATCCTAGTAAGGGGTGAGGCTATCGGATATATCATGATAGGGCAGCTCCGCGGGGAGACAGACCTTAAAATCTCACTTGAGAGGCTAAAAAACACCGCATCAGCCCTCATGCTCGATGAGGAGCGCATGTCGGTGCTGTTTGACGAGGTGCCCTGTCATGACGATACATTCATCCTTTCAGCCGCCGGAATAATTAAGATGTGCGCCGCTTTCATCTCACAGGAGGAGATGGTAAGCATAAGCCGCGATGAAGCGGCTCGTTTAGCGGAAGAGTTTATAAATGCTAACTACATGAAAAGGGTGCAGCTTTCCGACATGTGTGCAGCGCTTGGAATCGGGAAAACCGCGCTTTGCAAGGCAGTACGCGCCGCCTATGGAGTAACTGCGGGGGAACTTCTAACACGCAGGAGAATGTCGGAGGGCGAGCGGCTATTGCGGGAGACAAACAAAACCGTCTCGCAGATTGCCGAGGAGTGCGGTATAGGGGACTATAACTACTTTACTAAGCTGTTTCGTAAGCATTATGGTCTGTCCCCCACACACTACCGCCGCAAGAGGTCCTTTTAATGGCGCAGACCGGCTAAAACAAGCCTTAACCCGACAGGCACTGAAACAGCTTTGTGTCCGGAACAGCATCTATGCTTAGGCGGTATCATAAGTATCTTCTCGCCAGTAAACTGTACTCCATCCAGCGCCTAGCTTCGCCTATACCATTCTGTTCATTCCTTCCCATCGTTTTTATCTAAGATTGTGAGCTTATATTTGTTAAGGGATATACCAAAATGCTTTTTAAATGTTGTATAGAAGTAGTTGCTCAATTCCAATCCGCATATTGCTAATATTTGGGGAAGTGACTGCTTTGTTGTTTTAAGATAAAAAGCAACCTTTTCCATTCTAACTTTCATGATATACTTTGAAATGGATATACCCTGCGCACTCTTAAATAATACCCCAATATAGTTGGCAGACAATCCTATTTCATCCGATATATAGTTTAGGCAAAGATCTTTATTACTGAGTTCGTTGTCAATTATTTCAAGAATCTTTGTAATAATCAATGTAGTATTTTGCGTGGGTGTACCCTCTTGTAGTTTTGATATTTTTTCGCACATAAGTATTAAAAAGCTTTGAAGAAAATGGTTTATTTCACTCATAAGCTCACATTCAGATATTTCAGATATGCTTAATCGAAAATCATCGGATAAAGTCCCCCTTAATACTGGATATTTAGCGCATACAGCATTGTATAATACATAATGTAAATGAATAACATATGGCAATACATCATGGTATAAATGTGTATTTAGCTTCCTACTAACTACTTCAAGACGGGCAAGCATCCCTTGCTGGTCACATAACAGAAGCCTTTCTCTCAAGGCTTCCTCCTCTGAGGCCGATATCACTTCCCTCACCAATTGATTACACATTTGAGTATTGGGGCATATAATGCTCCCTTTACCCCTATACATATTCAAGCGTAAATTGTCTATAGTCTGCTCATAAATGGATGTAAGGAAGTCTATACCGCCAAAAAAAGAGGAGTAAGCGATGGTCAGCGATATGTTGAGATATGACCAAATCTTAGCACCAATCTCCTCCAGCACAGGGGTTATTTCACATTCGAAATCCTCAAATATCTCATAGCAACGTGTATTAAAGATTACGACAAACTTATCTGTATTTACATTTACAACCTCACAAGAAAACCTATCCTTTAAAAGCTCCGATACAATGTTAACAATAGCATAGCGATACGCCCAGCTCTCCTGCTGGTTCTTCTCTTTCTGAAACCTTTTAAAGCTGTCTATCTTCAATACACATATGCATAGAGAGC
>CAYSTR010000158.1:0-6452 GCA_964433745.1 uncultured Oscillospiraceae bacterium
CGAATTTCAAGGAGCAATGGGAGTCGTTGTCAACGCCCACACAAAAAACTCTGTTATAAAAGCACTGTCCGAGCTTATCGATATACCCATCATAGTCACGGTGGTGAGTGAGCACGACGACATAGCCGGACGTTTCGAGAACGGAGCATCCATCCTAAACGTATCCGCCGCCGCAAAAACCCCGGAGGTAGTATCAAAGATAAGAGAGTGTTACCCCAAAGCCGCCATAATGGCAACAGGCGGTCCCACCCTCAATTCAATAAAGCAGACAATAGAAGCGGGGGCAAACGCCATAACCTGGACACCCCCGACTAACGGCGAGCTGTTCAAGGATTTAATGATACGCTACAGGCAGGGGCTGCCACATGATTAGTTGTTAGTTGCTAGTTGCTAGTTACTAGTGGACGGATGCACTCCGTGCAGCTCCTATTATCCGCTCACCACCTCAATTCCCTTATAATAGTGCTTTAGTATCTCATCATAGCTGTAGCCCTGGCGGGCTAGGAAGTCAGCTCCGTTTTGGCTTAGTCCCACGCCGTGACCGTAGCCGTAGGTTGTGATTATCACACCGTTTTCTCCTGCGTCCATGTCAAAACACGCAGAGCGGAGATCCAGAAGTGCTCTTATCTCCGTTCCTGTGTAGGTTTTATCGCCTATCTCGATGGTGAGCACCGTGCCGGACGGGGATTTTTTACACTCACCTATTAAGTCCTTTTTGTATTCGCCTGTCAGGGAGAGTGCGTCCAGAAACGCTCTTTTTCCCACAGGCACAATCGTGCGGTATCCTGCCGCCAGCTTGTCGCCCTCACTGATGACCGGCATTAGATAGTCGAGACTGCCTCCCCAGATGTTCGCGGAGGTCTCGGTCACGCCCGACGAAATGGCGTGGTATGCCGCCGCTATGGGCTCACCGTCATACATCATGAATCTGCCCGCCACCGCGTCCACGGCACGGCAGATTTTTTCATAGTACTCCTCCGCCTTCTCGCCCCAACGCTCAAATAAAAGCTCCTTTGTGGAGTAGCCCAGATACTCTCTTGTGCTGACTGAGAGGTATGCACCTCCCAGTGCGGGGGTGGGATTATCGCGCTCCTTTTGCCTGTTAAAGTAGGCATAGCTAAGAGCACTTATGGCCTGTGCCTTTAGTGCCTCGCTGTGAAAGGAGGGGGGCATCTCACACGCCACAGCGCCTATCATGTACTCACGTGCGGAAAGACGCAGTATAGTACTCTCGGAACGGTCGAGCAGGATAACGTCTATGGTGGTTTTGGGCTGTTCGGGGAGTACCGCCGCTGTGGGTGTTTCGGCTTTACTGCCCTCTACCGCCAGGGCGTTGTCTGTTGGGGGATGGGCGGCGGGGGGCTTTATTATGCGGGTGGAGAGGTAGGGTATGAGAAATAAAAGCAGGACGAAGATAATAAGCACTAAAAATGTCCGTTTCAAGGCAGACTCCTTTTTGTAAAAATATTTGACAAAAATTAGATAAAATGCTATAATTGATAAAATATACTTGAAAGGGGCAGATAAACATGTCGGACACCGTAAAGACAGGCGCCAATGTGGAGCAGAGGACACGGTATATACAAATTTTATGTGAAGAGTTCAAGAAAAATAACCGTATAGACCCTTCCAAGTACACCCAGTTTCAAGTCAAGCGCGGATTGCGCAATGAGGATGGTACAGGTGTACTCGCCGGGCTGACGCTCATCTCCAACGTTCACGGTTATGTGATAAGCGAGGGGGAAAAGACCGCCGTTCCGGGCGAGCTTATCTACCGCGGTATCAACATTCGTGACATAATAGCGGGATGCCAGTCCGAGAACCGCTTCGGCTTCGAGGAGGTCATCTGGCTGCTTTTGTTTGGCACACTCCCCACAAAGGGTCAACTCGATATGTTACAGGAGCTAATAGACGAGGCAAGGGAGCTGCCTGCAAACTTTACCGAGGATATGATAATAAAAGCGCCCTCCAACAACATAATGAATAAACTGGCACGTTCGGTGCTGGCTCTATACTCATATGACGACGATGCTGAGTGTAACGAGCTGGAAAACGAGATAAAACAATCCCTGCAGCTCATTGCACGTCTGCCGCGTGTTATGGTAGATGCCTATCAGGTCAAACGCCGCGTTTATGACGGTCTTAGCATGTATTTCCATCCGTCGGTAGCGGGGCTTTCCACCGCACAGAACATACTGCGCACCATGCGTATTGATCAGGAATATACCGACGAGGAAGCAAAGCTTCTCGATTTGTGTCTCATTCTTCATGCGGAGCACGGCGGCGGCAACAACTCCACCTTTACGACACGTGTACTTACCTCCTCCGGCACGGACATATATTCCGCTATATCGGCGGCTATCGGCTCACTAAAAGGTCCTCGCCACGGCGGTGCAAACATCAAGGTGATGGAGATGTTTGAGCACATAAAGCGCGATGTCAAGAACTGGCAGAGCGAGGAGGAGGTTGCCGAGTACCTCCGCCGGATTATGCGCAAGGAGGTGGGCGACCGCTCCGGGCTTATCTACGGTATCGGGCACCCGGTATACACCGTAAGCGACCCGCGCGCTATCATTCTCAAGGAAAATGCCCGCTCCCTCTCTGTAAAGACAGGGCTGGATGATGAATTTGCACTGTTTGAGATGGTTGAGCGGCTGTCGCCTGTCATCTACGGCGAGCTAAAGGGCGATGTTAAGATGGTATGTACCAATGTAGACTTCTACTCCGGGCTTGTGTATAAGATGCTGAAGATTCCCCCCGAGCTGTTTACTCCGCTATTTGCTGTTTCCCGCATTCCCGGCTGGTGTGCGCACCGCATAGAGGAGATTACCACCAGCACACGTGTAGTGCGTCCCGCATATAAATCACTGTCCAAGGACGCACAATTTATTCCGCTTAACGAGAGATAAATTAATGGCTGTAATCGTCAAAGGCATACGCATAGATATAGACGAGCCGCCGCAGCGCGCGTTTGAGCTCGCACTGCGGCGGCTCTCCTTGTCCTCCGACAATGTAAAGAGCACCCACATGGTTAAAAAATCCCTGGATGCCAGACGGGCTAGGGGGGTACGTCCCGCGTTCATCTGTCAGGTGGCTGTGACACTTCACCAGCCGCAGGACGATGGGCGTTTTTCCCATGTCGCCGACGTGACGGTGAAGGAGGAAATGCCCCTCGTCATTCCGTCCCCGCCCAAGGGCATGTCCCGCCCTGTTATCGCAGGACTAGGACCGGCGGGATTGTTTGCGGGGCTTATACTGGCGCGGGCGGGGGTACGTCCGCTCATTTTAGAGCAGGGGCAGGACGTGGACACACGTACCGAGACGGTGAGACGGCTGTTTTTAGAGGGCAGACTAGATACCCGCTCGAACATCCAGTTCGGAGAGGGCGGAGCGGGTACATTTTCGGACGGCAAGCTGACCACCCGCATAAACGACCCCCTGTGTGACCTTGTGCTAAACGAGCTTCTGACCCACGGTGCGCCGGACGACATAATATACCGCCACAAGCCCCACATCGGCACGGATCTTTTGCGGGAGGTCGTGAAGTGTATCCGTAACGAGATAGTCTCGCTGGGCGGTGAGGTGCGCTTTAATACCGCCTTAGAGGACATCCATATAAAGTCCGGGCGGGTCACCGGCATTACGGTAAACGGTGAAGCTATACCCTGTGACACGCTTATTCTGGCGGCGGGACATTCGGCACGGAAGCTGTTTTCACGTCTTATCGAGCTTTCTGTTCCCATGAGTGCAAAGGCGTTTTCGGTGGGGGTGCGGATAGAGCACACCCAGTCCCTCATCGACAGAGCACTGTATCACGAGCTGGCGGGGCATAAAAATCTCCCGACAGGGGAGTACAACCTCTCCCATCAGGATGGACGCGGGGTGTATACATTCTGCATGTGTCCGGGCGGAACGGTGGTATGTGCCGCCTCTGAGCAGGGGGGGATCGTCACCAACGGTATGAGCGAACACGCACGAGATGGTAAAAACGCCAACTGCGCTATCGCTGTGTCGGTCACACCCGAGGATTTCGGCTCACACCCGCTTTCTGGGATAGAGTTTCAGCGCACATTGGAAAGAGCCGCATTTAGAGACGGATATTGTGCGCCCATCCAGACAAGTGCTTCATTTCTAGGGCTTCCCGTTCCCCGGTCGGGGCTGCCTGTTCCCACATTACGTCCGGGTGTGTACGAGCGGGAGTTGTCCGAGCTGTTCCCTCCCTATGTGGTATCCTCACTAAAAAACGGACTGACAGCGTTCGGACGCAAGCTTTCGGGCTTTGATACCCACGGCATACTGACCGCTCCGGAAACGAGGACATCCTCTCCGGTACGCATACTGCGCGGCGAGAGCGGGGAGAGCGTGGGTGTAGGCGGCTTGTTCCCCTGCGGTGAGGGTGCAGGGTATGCGGGCGGTATCATGAGTGCGGCGGTGGACGGTGTGCGGACGGCGATAAACGTGATTAGAGCTAAATAAAGCAACCCCATAGAATAATTACAGCTTATATTTATCGAACGCCCTTTTAGCATCCAAATGAACATTCATAAAAAACAAGACAGAGAAAGCACCAAAAGCGGCAAAAACGAAATAACCGGATATAAATAATGACAGTAACCCGCAGATTATTAACACCAATAAATTATAAACAAGATACTTTCTAAAATCCCTGCTCATCCTTACTTTATCATATCTTTCCTGCTGTTCCTTGGGCAATGTGTTAAATCCGCTGATTAGTATTGTGCCTTTTTCTTTAAGCACACTAAATACAATCGTCAGAGCCAGAAAAAATCCCGCCATAATAAAACATGTAATTGCTCCAATATTCATTATAACCCCTCCATATTCGATTTGTAGCGGTTACATCAGCATTTCACCCTTAAAAAAGAGGTTTCATATGAGACGCGAGGATTACTTCATGACGCTTGCACTAGAGCAGGCAAAAATAGCCTACCGGGAAAACGAGGTGCCTGTAGGTGCGGTGTTAGTCCGCTCGGATGCGCCCATAGGGGAATCACCTATAGCGGCAGGATACAACAAGACCCGCATGAATGCAGATGTTTCGGCTCATGCCGAGCTTATAGCACTGTCGGGTGCGTGTAAGACCTTGGGGGACTTTCGTTTAAACGGATACGAGCTGTATGTCACGCTTGAGCCGTGCGCCATGTGCGCCGGGGCGATAATAAACGCACGGCTTGACCGTGTCGTGTTCGGGGCGTATGACAAGACGGCGGGTGCTGTGTGGTCTAAGGTGTGTCTGTTCGATTTTGAGCTGAACCATAAACCGGCGTTTCTGGGAGGGGTGCTTAGTGTCGATTGTGGAAAACTTTTGTCGGATTTATTTTCCGGTATGAGGAAATAGCACACCACTGTTTAAAACCAAGTGGAAAATGTGGAAAACTACGATTTTTTCCTATACTTTTGGGGAAAACTTTTTTATGGCAGAGTAATGGGAAAAAATCACCTCTGTCTGTGGGACAGCCGGTAGAACATATATAAAAGCCGCTCTTTCCCCAGCATACGTTTAAGATTACCCTGTTCCTCGGGGGAGATAACCGGCATAACCTTATATATGAGAAGGAATGTAAACAGTACGCACAGCGCTTGAATCCACATGAGAAATTGAATGTTGGAAAGCCCGAATATCCGCTCGGGGGTCAGCCCCACGAACGTTATGCCCGCCAGCTGACCTAGAAATCCCGTCAGGTTCGCAAGGGTAATGTAAAACGATACATAGCTCACCTGATCCTTGGTGGGGGTGTTTATATACGGAAGATTAGCGTAGGGTATGTTTATAGCTATAGCAAAAAACTGAATAAACAGTTGAATTATCGGGTAGACCACCATGTAGTTGCCGTTTGTCATGAGGGCAAACAGCGAGTAGTAGACGGTATGTGCTCCAAGCCCCAGAGACAAGGTCGTAAACCAGGAGTAGCGCTCTAGAACCCTCCGCCAGAAGGGTGTAAACAGTATAAGTATTATAATGTTAAGAGAGGACACGGCATATATGAAGCTGTAACTAGCCTTAACATGCTCCAAAAGATAGACGCTGGCGGGTGCGGCGGAGAGGTTCGCAGAGAACGACCAGCCTGCCGCTATGGACATGGTGAGGATAAATTTTCTATTTGAGAAGGGAAGTGTAAATATGCTCTTTAGACTGGGCGACTGTGAGCTTTCGTATTCAGGCTCTTTGGGTCTTAGATAGAAGTATGTCTCGATACCCGCAAACAAAAGCGCCGCATAACGCAGAAGCATAAGCCCGAACATCTCATTGCCGGAGGATTTGAGGGCATCGGCAATCGCCGAGCCGCCCAGCATCATGGCGGCACTTACAGCGCCGTTCGACAGCATCTGAAACGCATAGAAGCGCCCTCTTATTTTGTCCGGCAGATAGTGCAGGTGAAGCGGACTAAGCCCTGCCACCGTGAGGGCATTTATACCGTAGGACACGAATA
>CAYSTR010000159.1:0-6449 GCA_964433745.1 uncultured Oscillospiraceae bacterium
TGTTTTTGTTCAAAAACGCTTAAATCATATGCTATATTCGTGGTCTGCATATCTTCACCTGCTTTCACATTAATTTATCTCTTTTCTATTCCCCTAAGATTTGCGCTCTTACTGCGGGGGTTTTTCAGAAGCTCATCTTCTGCCGCTTCTATGGGCTTTTTTGTGATAGGCTTTGCCTGCGGCTTCTTCCCGCACACGCACACCGGAAAGTCAGGCGGACAGTCGCATCCCTTTTGCTTATCCGCGAAAAACTGCTTAACTATCCTGTCCTCCAGAGAATGAAATGATATAACGGCAAATCTTCCTCCGCTTCTGAGAATGGAAAACCCGCTTTCCAGAGCTTCTTTTAAATGCTCAAGCTCACCGTTTACCTCTATTCTTATCGCTTGAAAGGTTCGTTTTGCCGGATGTCCTCCCTCGCGTCTTGCCGCTGCCGGAACTGCGTTTTTTATGATATCTCCCAGCCTCGCGGTGGAATCTATATTCCTTTCTGCACGTGCCTTTACTATAAACTCGGCTATTCTTGCGGCATACCGTTCCTCGCCATACTCCCTTATAATCCTCGTCAGCTCTCCTCCGGAATATGTATTGACCACATCAAATGCCGACATGCCTTTACCCGACATACGCATATCAAGCGGTGCATCCTGACTGTAGGAAAATCCCCTGTCCGGATTGTCCAGCTGATATGAGGATACTCCCAAATCAAGGAGAATACCGTCTGCTCCTGAAATACCGTTTTCGGCACAAATCCTTTTAATCTCGGAAAAATCGTCATTTACCAGAGTGACATTTCTATAGGGTCGCAGCCGCTCGGCTGCCGCCCTGATTGCTTCTGGGTCTTTATCAATCGAGATAAGTCTGCCTAAATTAAGCCTTTTAGCTATCTCACTGCTGTGACCGCCGCCGCCCGCTGTACCGTCTATGTATACCCCATCCGGGAGTATGCGAAGCGTTTCTATAACCTCACCGCACAACACGGGGATATGTGAAAAATCCATTGGAATACACCCTTTATATATTTACCTTTAAAATCCCAGCTCGTCCATGGCCAGCTCAACCGACTCATGACTAAGCTCGGAACACTCCTGCTCCCAGCGGGACTTGTCCCAGATTTCCGCTCTCACTGAAGCTCCTATAATTACGACATCCTTTTCCAGAAGCGCATATTCACGAAGATTTCCGGGAATGAGCACACGACCTAGCTTGTCTGCCTCGACCTCGGCAGCTCCAGAGAAGAAAAAGCGCTGAAGATTGCGGGATTTTGACATGGGAAGCTCGGATATCTTCTTTTCAAGCTTCTCCCACTCGTCTGTGGAGTATACAAAAAGGCACTGGTCAAGCCCTTTAGTTATAATAAACCTGGCTCCCAGCTCCTCGCGCAGACGTATCGGGAAGTTAACCCTGCCCTTGACATCAAGGGTATGATTGTACTCGCCAATTAACATCCCGCCACCTCGCTTCCCACAAACCGGTTAAAAATGAATTTTCTCTACCACTTTTTTCCACTTTTAACCACCTTGTTATCATTATAGCCCTCAAACAATAAAAAAGCAAGGGGTTTTTGAAATTTTTCCAAAAAAAATTCGCGGTTTTTTTACAAATTAGATTTTACCATATCATATATTATGAATAAATATTCCTCCAAAAGACAATCTATACAAATAATTTTACATGATTTTGGGAATAGTGTCAACTTGTAATATATACCATTATTCTTGCATTTATTTAACTGCCGTAGTATAATTAAAAGAAAAACGGAGGGATAAAAATGCCGGAATTAAAAGGAACAAGAACAGAGGCCAATCTCATGGCGGCATTCGCCGGAGAGAGCCAGGCACGAAATAAATATACCTATTTTGCATCTAAAGCACGTAAGGACGGTTACGAGCAGATAGCAAACTTCTTTATGGAGACCGCAGAAAACGAGAAAGAACATGCAAAGATATGGTTTAAGCTTCTGCACAATGGTATACCCTCCACCGAAGAAAACCTCAAAGCGGCAGCAGAGGGCGAAAACTTCGAGTGGACGGACATGTATGCCAGGATGGCAAAGGAAGCAAAGGACGAGGGCTTTTCCCAGATTGCCTATCTATTTGAAGCGGTGGCAAAGATTGAAAAGACCCATGAGGAGCGCTATCTAAGCCTTTTAAAGAACATAGAAAACGGTGAGGTCTTTACAAAGACGCAAGTTAAGACCTGGGTATGCCTAAACTGCGGTCATTCCCACACAGGTGACAGTTCCCCCGCACAATGTCCTGTATGCGCTCACCCCCAGAGCTATTTTGAGATTAAAGCGGAAAATTATTAATATCCGTACAATAACAAAAACAGGCGTTGGTACAAAGTAAGTACCAGCGCCTGTTTTTTATCTTTAATATCCCATTGAGAGCGGCGGTTCCATTCCGTATCGGTCAAGGAGCGCCCTATCGGTCAGAATATCGGTGGTCTTTCCCGAGGCTACCAGCTCACCGCCGTACATGAGTAAAACATTCTCGCACACCTCCATGACCATATCTAAATCATGGGTGGCGATAAGCTTGACTTGCAAAAAGCCTTTTAGAAGCTCTATAAACCGCCGCCGGTTTCGGGGATCAAGAGTTACGGTTGGTTCGTCCATAAGGATAATATCGGGTGTTAGGGAGAGGATTGTCGCAATCGAAGCAAGCTTTTTCTCTCCCGATGACAGCTTGTACACCGCCCGGTCCTTTAGATGGGATATACCCACCGCCGCCAGTGCATTTTGTACGCGCTTTTCGGTCTCGTCTTTGGATATACCGTAGTTTTCGGGGGCAAATGCGACGTTCTCATACACACTGGACATGAAGAGCTGATTGTCACTATCGCAGAACACATATCCCAGCTTCTCGCGGATATTGGTCAGTGTGCCTCGAGTGACAGGTGTACCTAAAACGCTAATCTCGCCCGAAAATTTCGTCTCTAGTCCTGTAAGCAGACGCAGCAGTGTAGACTTTCCCACACCGTTAGCCCCGACTAGACCCCATGATTCGCCCTCATTTATGTTAAAACTGACATTTTTTATTATCTCGTTACCTTTTTCATAAAAAAAGGTAACATTCCGAAACTCTATAAAGCTTTTAATCATAAATACCCTTTACTAAATAAATAGACCACCCAAAAGCGATACTAAATCAAAAAGTCTCACCGAAAGAAACAACAACAACCATACCGTCAGATATAACGCATCCCTTAGGTTAAACTGACTTATCACGTTACTACAAAACGTTCCCTTGTACCCGCGCAGCAGCATTGAATCGTACACACCCTCGGCTCTGTCTGCGCTTCTAATCAGCACCTGACCCGCCAGAGAGCCCCACGCCTTTGGGTTTATTCCTCTATGCACCGGAGCTCGCAAAGCATACGCATCCTTTACCGCCGCAACCTCGTCTGTGAGCATGAAGATGTATCGGTAGATGAGCATGATAAGCGTGACGAGCATAACCGGTACATGAAGCATACGTAATGCGGCAGATATCTTCTCAATCCCTGTCGTCACAATGAGAAGATATGCCGCTAAAAGTGACAATGTTCCCTTTAAAATAAATGCCGCACCCGACAGCATACCGCTTGTAACCGTAAATCCGCCCCATGTAAACAAAGCTTTACTGTCAATTAACGGATTAAAAATACCCATCAGTATTATAAACGGAAGCACCTTTACTAGTATGGCAGCACTTCTTAAAAACGGCACATCACTAATCAGAAAGAGTACAAAGGGGTATATAAACATCAATGCCAATCCCGCCGCATTGTGCTGGTCAAAAGATACAGTAATAATCACAAATGAGAGAGTACATAGAAGCTTTGCCAAGGGATGAAGCTTATGAATAGGCGAGCTTACATGCTTTTGTTCATCCACAAAATGAAGAATCCTTGTCATGAACGTCTGCGAGCGCGGCTCTTTATAATCCCCACCACCGCTCCTGTTCCGGCTATGACTGCGAATACTACCCCCGCTCCGATTAGACCCGCTGCACCCTTACTGTTCTTCTCACCGTTCAGCTCGTAGTCGGTCATGACAGCCTTTGAGTTGTCTGAAAGCTCTGCACCTATCTTTTCTATCGACCATTCCAGACCGTCCGGATTTTCCGATGCAAAGAGAGACAAACCGCCGCCCAATATGACGACAGCTGCTGCAATAGACACAATCATAGCTTTTAAAGAAATACCATGCTCGGACGTGCCGCTTTCCAGCATAGACGGTCGGGCTTTTCTGACAAACAGAACTATAGCCGCCGTTATAGCCCCCTCCACAATTCCTATAACCAGATGAATAGGCTGCATTAATACAGTAAACGCACCGAACGGAAGCTCGGTCACTCCCGACAGCATTGTTTGAAGCACAACCGAGAACGCCCCCATTTGAAGCGATAGAATCCCCGAAAGTATACAGCCGGTAATAATCGACACGCTGCCGCCCTTTCTTGCGAGTGGACGGTAACACAGCGGATATGCTATAAAACACGCATAAAACGCCATATTAAAGATATTGCACCCAAGGGCCAGCATCCCTCCATCGGCAAACAAAAGGCTTTGAATAATCAAGATAGCCGCCATACATAAAAATCCGGCGAAAGGACCCAGAATGACACTTAAAAGCAATGCACCTGTCAGATGTCCGCTAGAGCCTGTCCCCGGAATCGAGAAGTTGAGCATCTGTGCGGCAAACACAAACGCTCCCATTACCCCCATCAGCGGAAGACTTTTGGGCTTGTCCTCTTTTTTTATTTTATAAGCGCAATACCCGGTGGCCGCTGCAGACATTGTATACATCGCGGCGGCGACACCGGGGTTCACAAGCGCGTCAGACATATGCATTAGTTATACCCCTTTATATAATTTCCACTCATAATTATAGTAATTATCGGGGTATTTGTCAACTAATTATGTATATATGCATGGCAAAGTAGAAAAAATGACAGGATAATCTGTTTATTTCTCAAACCAGATTATCGGTAAAACGGCGAAAGAATAAAAACCCGCATACAATAAAAGCCGCAGCACCTATCATAATCACAACAAATGGCGAAACAAAGCCCAAAAGCAACCCGAACAAGAGGATGCAGACAGACGATGTGGCACTTACAATAAGCATTCTAAGTGACGAAATAAGCGGCAGATCCTCGTCCGGCGTAGATCTTAGCACCCCTGTAGGTATGCTTATCTGCGAAATAATATTAAAGCATGTGTACACGCCAAAAATGATGAAAAAGAGCAGATTGCTTCTGTTAAAGCCGATAATTATCAATGATACAGCACATATTATGTTTGATAAAAGCGTTAGTACTCCGCTTCTTATCCGCGAAGCAAGTGACATAAATATTAGGTTGCCGCACATACCGGCTAAAACGCTCACAAAAACAATCATGGTCTGCTCCCTGTCTGATAGATTGATGTTTAATAGAGCAACCGGCATAAAAAAGTATAGACCCGCCATTCCTATTCCGCGCAAAAAATGCGGTATCAAAAGCTTTATGTACTTTGCAGTGACTATCCTTTTTAATACGTCCTTATAACTTATCTGGGGAGCATCCTCTGGTTTATCCGGTTTTTTCATACTAAAGAAGAACGTAAGGCTGGCAGATACTAAACTACCGAGGGTAGCTATAAGAAACAGTCTCATATATCCGCCGGGGAACGGCGTTTCGGACGAAGTGTTTCCCAGAAAAAACGCAAACCCCGCAGTGACGATACCACCGACTACCGCCGAAGCGGAGCTTAGAAATCCGAAGCTCTTGCGCGGAAACAAAAACGGAACAATGGAAAATTCCACCGTTGATTTATATGAGCTGACCGCCGCATGTGTCACTATAGCTATAAGCGCTATAGCTAATGCCACATACATGTTCCCATAGAAAATGCCGGAAAGCCAGAAGCCAAAGGGTAGCACCGCCAGAGCCACAGTGCTTATAGAGTATCTCAACATAATTCCCTTTTGGTAAGGGGATATCGTAGTGAGCAGCATATAGGATACAAGCATAGCAAGCTGACTGAAAAAGCCAAATAGACCGATATCCGACGAGGACGCACCCAGCTTTACGAGATAGGTTTGAAAATACCCCTCAGAACAGAATGCACCGGCTATGGTACTAATCGCAATCATGAGAAAATACAGATATTTATTACGTCCGGACTCATCAAGCTTCTTTTTTTCTACAGTAGTCATCTCATCACCCGCACCTGTTCGCACTTTAATAAGGGGGGACAAATGCGTATCCCCCCTTATGTGCCGAACCCGATATTTAAGTGTTAGCCCTGCTCACCGTGACAGTCCTGCCCAGTATTGTCTTGACAGGTATACCCTCTGCGTTTTTGTAGTCAAAATCCGTATACGTCACATATGCGGTATGTTCATCCAGCTTTACAAGACCAGAATATGAGCATGTGCCTTGCCCCGGCGGGATAAGTGTTATCTTATCGTCCCAGAC
>CAYSTR010000160.1:0-3088 GCA_964433745.1 uncultured Oscillospiraceae bacterium
GGAACGTACGGTGGTATCGCTTTACTACTATGAGGGGTTGAAGCTAAAGGAGATAGCTGATGTGTTAAGTGTCAGCGAATCACGGATAAGCCAGATACATTCCAAGGTTATTATAAAATTAAAGGAAAAAATGGAAAAATACGTAGCGGAATAGGAGAGCGCTTATGTTTACAGGATTTTATACCGCAGCTTCGGGTATGCTCATGAATCAGAGAAATCTGAACTTGACTGCCAACAACATTTCCAATATCAACACGCCGGGTTTTCGCGTGGATAGGCTCATATCTCAGACGTTTCAGAAAACGCTGACACGTGTAGAGAATGGTAAGCAGACGGATATAGGAACATCCGCACAGATGCGTCTTGTGAGCGAGGTGCCGACCCAGTTTGACCCGTCTGCACTGTACGACACCTACCGTCCGTTTGATATGGCGATTAACGGAGAGGGCTTCTTTAACATAGAGGGTGAGGCTCAAACCTATTACACACGAAACGGCAACTTTGATATAGACGAGGAGGGATTCCTCGTGCTCCGCGGTGTGGGCAGGGTGCTGGGTGAGAACGGACCCATAGAGCTAGGTACATCGAACTTTACGATGTTAGATGACGGCTCGATAGTTGACCCGGAGGATCCCACACATACGATAGACAGGATTATGATTTCCCGTCCGCCCTATGACCAGATTGAGAAGTTTACCAACGGACTGTACATAGCAAAATCAAACGCCAATGTAGATCCCGAAACCGGCGAAGCGGTGACACCCGACTTCCCGCTGGGTGTGAGCGATGGCGGCACGGTACTGCACGGGGTACTTGAACGCTCGAATATTGACATGACACGTGAGATGACACTGGCCATGGAGGCGCAGCGATCGTTCCAGGCGTGTTCAAATGCACTTAAGATTATTGATCAGCTAAACTCTAAATCAGCAAACCAGATAGCGTCGCTGTAACGGGCGGGTCTGGGCTATTTTTTGAATTTAAGCAAGTGAGGTAGAGATTATGTACGTAGGATTCCACAGCAGCGTTTCGGGCATGATGGCATATCAGAAGGAACTGGATACATTAGCACACAATATCGCAAACGTCAACACATTCGGTTATAAGGCTATGAGAACATCCTTTTCCGACCTTATGTATACAAAGATGGACACAAACGTCGAGGGCAATCATCTGACAGGGCACGGCGTGAAGAATGCCAATATGGATCTTTTGTTTACACAGGGAAATCTTAATTCCACACAGCGCCCTCTGGACTTTGCCATTGTTGGGGACGGCTTCTTTGCCGTAGAGATGGCGGACGGTACGACAAAGTACACACGTGACGGTGCTTTTCATCTTTCTGTAGAGGACGATACACTGTTTCTTGTAAACGGCGAGGGCGGGTATGTGCTCGACGCAAACGGTGACCGAATTGAGGTACCGTTCGAGGACGGAACGAACAATCCAGACTATTTTGCCATAACCGATTCCATTGGTATCTACTCCTTTAGTAATCCCTTTGGGCTTATTCCGACTAACGGCGGGTTTTACCAGTCGGCTAATTCCGGTGAGGCTGTGGCTGTTAATGAGGACGAGAACGCTAACTATACACTGCTCCAAAATACAGTGGAATTTTCGTCGGTGGATCTGGCGCGTGAAATGGCGGATGTCATTACGACACAGAAGGCGTTCCAGTTCAACGCGAGAATGGTGCAGATGGGCGACCAGCTAGAAGAGATAGTCAACACATTGAGATAAGTTTGGCTGGGTACAAAAATGAGAGACAATTAATAAAGGCTTAAAATACAAATGGCGAAGCGTTCAGAAGCTAGACCACGCTGTTTAGTTTTTAAGCTTTGTGCGCGATAGGAGTGTGGTCATAATTATGGCAATAAATGAATTTGACAATCTGAATGATCTTCATCTTGATGTGCTTCGTGAGATAGGAAACATCGGTTCGGGTAATGCCGCCTCGGCACTTGCGATGATGCTCAATCAGAAGATAAATATAGCCGTACCCACAATACGTATCCTCGATTATACCGAGGTTGCGTATTCCATGGGCGGACCTGAAAATATGGTGGCGGCGCTTTTAGTGTACATGGGGGGCAGTGTGACGGGTATGCTTATGTATATACTCGAAAACGATTTTGCCACTAATGTACTTAATGCGCTTTTAGGGCAAAGCTATGCGGATATCTCACATCTGGACGAGTTTGCAAGCTCTGCGGTGACCGAGATATCCAACATAATGATATCGTCCTATGTAAACGCCATATCTGACATGACAACACTTGATATATCATTGTCCGCACCAGAGCTTTGTATAGATATGGTGGGTGCTATATTGAGCGTTCCTGCAATTAACTATGCAAACATCTCCGATAAAATTTTCCTCATAGAGGACGAATTCATAATGGAGGAGCAGAGCGTGGTCAGCCGGATGCTCATGATTCCCGAGGTGGATAGCTTAAATGATATTTTAACAAAATTGGGAATTGAGATATGAGTACAATAACGATAGGAATTTCCGACCTAAATGTAGCTCGTTCACCCGATATTCTTGTTACCTTCGCACTGGGCTCCTGTGTTGGAATCTGTCTCTACGATCCGACGGTGCTCGTTGCGGGGCTTTCTCACATTATGCTCCCCACTAGTACACAGGCGACCGGTGTGGTGCAGAAGCACAGATTTGCCGATACCGCAATACCCGAGCTCATTGCCAGAATGGAAGCGATGGGTGCTAGACGTATACGTATGAGGGCAAAGATAGCGGGAGGTGCGCAGATGTTCGCGGCTATGTCAAATTCAGCTATAGCGAATATCGGGCAGCGCAATGTTATTGCCGTCAAAGAAACACTATCGATTCTGCGAATTCCGATTGTCGCGGAGGATACCGGCAAGAACTACGGACGTACACAGTATTTCTATGCCGAAAACGGTAATATGCTGATTAAATCGGTCAATAAAGGCGAATTTATGTTTTAATGAGGAGCGGTGAGGATGGATAGAGACAATCAAAAGGACAAATCCCTGCTATTCACCTTATGGGAAAGGTTCACAAAACCCAAAGAACAGGCTGCCGAGGCCGAGGATACAGTTCCGG
>CAYSTR010000160.1:3098-6434 GCA_964433745.1 uncultured Oscillospiraceae bacterium
CATACCTGAACCGGAGGATACCTCTCCGCACGATGGTGAGGTCACGGTCAAGCTGGGAGACAGGAAGCTTAGTGCGCAGGTACATGTTACAAGGGGGAAAAACGGCGGAAGAGATGTAACCGTCGAGGAAATACAGGCGAAGATTGACACCATTAAGGTTACTAACGGGCTGATAAAGGGTATTGCCGAAAAGATAATAAAGGAATCACTGTATGACTGTTACATAACGTTTGCCGAGGGTACACCGCCGGTAGACGGTAAGGACGGATATGTGGTGGATCATTTTGACCGTGAGCACGTACTTTTACCTACCGAGGAGGAGGACGGCTCGATAAACTTCAAGGAGCTAAACGCCGTAGTTTCGGTGGAGCAGGGTGCTGATATCTCTCATATCTACATGGCGACCCCTGCTACGGACGGTGTGGATATCTTTTCGCAGCGTGTCCGGGGGCAGAACGGCAGGGAGGCAAAGGTGCCAAGGGGCAGAAACACCGAGCTTGCAGATAATGGAACAAGGCTTATAGCAAGCCAGAAGGGCAGTCTCAGCTTTAAGGACGGTGTTTTCAACGTAGATTCGGTCTATCGTGTAAACGATGTGGATATCACGACTGGTAACATAAATTTTAACGGTGATGTATACATAAACGGAGATGTGCTGGACGGATTTTGGGTGCGCTGTTCCGGCAATGTTACGGTAAGAGGTCTTGTAACCGGCGGATTTATACAATCCGGCGGTGATGTTGTTATAAACGGCGGTTTGAACGGACGGGCAAAGAGCGTAATCGAGAGTGACGGCTCGGTCAAGTGTAAATATATCGAGAATGCTACGATAAAGGCAAAGGGTGACGTTTCTGCCGAGGTTATAATTAACTCTCACATATCATGCGGGGGGTCGCTGAAAGCTATGTCGGGCAAGGGGACTGTTGTGGGCGGAGAGCTTACTGTATTTAAGAATATGGAGGTCATCACGCTGGGCAGTACGAGCAGTGTAGCCACGACTGTTATACTAGGCTCGAACCCCGATGCTCTTAACGAGAAGCAGGAGCTTCAAAAGAAGATATCGGCGCACCTAAAGGAACAGGAGCAAAACGAGAAGAACATAAAATATCTAGAGGATCACAGCCAGAAATCACCGCTTAGTCCGGAGCATGCGACACTTTTGGCACAGCTGAAATCACAGCGTCCCAAGGACATATTAAAGCATAGTATGCTTGTTAAGGAGCTGGATAAGCTAACATTGGAGCTTGAGGATCAGAGCAAGAGTATGCTCAAATGCGGACATCTATATCCGCCGGTCAAGCTCTCGATAGGGCCCATCTCGCAGACGATAAAGGAGGAGCAGTCTGCCTGCCGTATCTACTACGGAGACGACAAGCTTCAGATTGGTCATTTTTAAGTTTAGCAGTATAATTGCAAAGGAGAGCGGTTTTACCGCATGTGACATGAACAAGGATAAGAGAGTAGAGCTTCTAAAGCTCATAGAAAAGGATGCAAGACTGTCGCCGGAGGCTCTGGGGGCAGTACTTTCATGTTCCGCTGACGAGGTAAAGAGCGAGCTTAAAGCACTGGAGAAGGAGGGTATAGTCTGCGGCTACAGGGCGCTTGTTAACTGGGGCAGGGTGGACAGAACCTATATTATAGCGTGTATCGAGCTAAAGGTCACACCTAAGCCCGAGCAGGGGTTTGACGATATCGCCCGCCGTATCGCAGAGTTAGACGAGGTAGAGAGCGTAAACCTTATGAGCGGTGGGTATGATCTGTCGGTGAGGGTGTCGGGTGAGAGCTTTCAGGATGTTGCGCTGTTTGTGGCAGAACGTTTAGCACCGCTTGAATCGGTTCAGGCAACCGCGACACATTTTCTTTTGAGACGCTATAAAGAGGGGCATGTGTCGTTTTTTACGGAGAGTGCTGACGAGAGGGGCAATGTGTCGGTATGATGGACTATTCCTCTCTTTTATCCCGAAATATAGAATCATTAAAGCCGTCGGGTATCAGACGGTTTTTTGATATTGCTGCCGGTATGAAGGATGTCATATCCCTAGGTGTGGGTGAGCCGGACTTTAAAACGCCGTGGATAATTAGAAAAGCTGCCATAGAAACGCTGGACAAGGGCAGAACAGCTTACACCGCGAACGCCGGAACAAACGAGCTGCGTGATGAGATTGCGCGGTATATGCTAAGACGTTTCTCGCTTTCGTTTGACCCCGCAAATGAAATAGTCGTGACGGTGGGGGGGAGCGAGGCCATAGACATATGCCTGCGCGCCCTTATTAATCCCGGGGATGAGGTAATTGTGCCGTCCCCCGCTTTTGTGTGCTATGACCCCCTTGCCCGTATGTGCGGTGCTAGAGTTATCGCTGTGGAGACTAAGGCGGAGGACGGCTTTCGTCTGACACCGTCGGCACTTAAAGCTGCGATTTCTGATAAAACAAAGGTGCTTATACTAAACTATCCCAATAACCCCACCGGGGCTGTCATGCGAAAGGAGCACCTAGAGGAGATAGCCACCGTACTTAGAGATACGAATATCATAGTTATTAGCGATGAGATTTATGCGGAGCTTACCTATAACGGTGAGCACTCCTCTATTGCGTCTCTACCGGGGATGAAGGAGCGCACCGTTGTTGTGAACGGATTCTCTAAATGCTACTCCATGACAGGGTGGCGGTTGGGTTATGCCTGCGGTCCTGAGCCTATTATAAGGTCGGCGCTTAAACTGCACCAGTTTGCGATAATGAGCGCACCCACCACCAGTCAGCTGGCGGCGGTCACTGCTATGCGTGAGGGAGATGCGGCTGTGGTTTCGATGCACGAGGAGTATGACCGCAGACGGCGTTATATAGTCCATGCCTTTAACGGAATGGGGCTTAGATGCTTTGAGCCGGAGGGAGCGTTTTACATCTTCCCGTCCATAGAACGCACAGGGCTTAGTTCGGATGAATTTTGTGAGCGGCTATTGTATGAGAAGCAGGTTGCGGTCATACCTGGCACTGCGTTCGGAGCTTGCGGAGAGGGATTTGTCCGTGTCTCCTACTGTTACTCATTGTCACATATTATGGAGGCATGTAAGCGTATCGAGGAATGGCTAGGGGAGAATACGTAATTTAATAAATCATTTGAGGTGTGTATCATGAAAAAGCTGCTTATTGTAACCAATACAATGGGTAAGGCAGGTGCTGAGAGAACCTTAATTGATCTATTACATCTGATTGATTTGAAAGAGTACTCGGTAAAGCTTATGTTTATGATTCCATTTGGGGATCTGGTAAGCGAGGTGCCGCGTGGTATGAACATCCTCAATAAAAAATGCTATAAAGCCTCGATTACCAGCGGGCA
>CAYSTR010000161.1:0-6397 GCA_964433745.1 uncultured Oscillospiraceae bacterium
GTAAAACAGGAAAACTTATCTATGAAAAACAGCTTTACATTCCTCCGCAACCCAACCCGCTACTGCGCAGTATCCCTTTTCTTAAAAAGTTTATAGGGGAACCGCTGCCATATATGTGGTATGGCTTTGCCGGAACCGGTTGCATTAGTGACGGTGTATGGTATCTGGCCAGCGTTGGCGGAAAAAAGGGCGGACTCTTTACCAATGGTCAAGCTGGAAAACTCTACGCGGTAAACCTTGAAAGCGGTAGACTGCTATGGAGCAAGGCGCTTGGGCTACAACCTTACTCCGGAAGTCTGGCTGTGCCCACCTGCGACGCAAATTGGGTTTATGCTGCAACCTGCTCTATTGATGAAACCGCAAGCATTATCTACAAAATCCTGCAAAAGCCTTTTCAAGCGAAATGTGTGGGTGAGATATTTGCCTTTGATAAAAAGACAGGTAAAAAAATCTGGAGCCGTAAAACGGTTGAACTCGACCCTAACGATGTAAAAAACGCCAATGGTGCAGGCGTTTGGGGAGGCTTACAGCTGGACCCCTCCGGTGAAAACCTGCTTTTTGCCACCGGTAACACCTATCAAAAGCCCGTATCTAAAGCCTCCGACTCGGTTATTTCAGTGAAAGCAAAAGATGGAAGTCTCAACTGGATTTATCAAGCAGTAGCAGATGATGCATGGCTCCCGATAAAACGGGACGGCCCTGATTTTGACTTTGGATGTACGCCCATCGTTTTCCCCTGCTCCCACGCTTCATTGCGCTTGGCAGTTGGAGCAGGCAACAAAAACGGAAATTTTTATGCAGTAGATGCCAAGACCGGCAAGCTGCTCTGGAAAACCTTTTGCCACAAGGATTCAACACCTGATGACGGTATCCGCTCCAATGCCACGTATAGTAGCGGCAAACTATATGTCTGGAGTAAAAATGAAACACCTAAAAACACCATGTCTGTGGTCTGCATAGATGCAGAGAACGGTGAGCTGCTCTGGTGTAAAAACGCCAAGGGAACCAATTCCATGACCACAGGCGCAATTACCGGAGAGCTCTACTTTTTGGGTAACTATTCGGGTGATCTATTTGCTCTAGATACAAGAACAGGAGAGCAGATATGGCTGTTAAACATTAAAAAATGCTCTATTGGCTCTAATATAACCATTGATAAAGATGCAATTTATTGCGGCACAGGCTTACCGCAGTTGTATGGCGGATTCCCCAAAAACCATGGTGTTTTTAAGGTAGGTTTATCACGTTGATGGAGGTGACAAACACTTACACACACATGGAGCAAATATCCTGCCATATATACAAGGGGTGTATTGGTATGTTTATAACGCCGGATTTAATATCCTAACTCCCGAACAGGCACTGGAAATGCTTCGCTCCAAGGGTTTTATCATTTCGGAGCCCATAGCCTCGACAGGGTAATCATCTCCCAAAAATTCGGTCGCCTCAGGCGGCCTGCTTTGCTGTACACACTTTTTTATGGGGTTGGATGCTGGGGTTGTTTCAACCTTCACTCTATAATATATATCAAAATAAAATAGCATTTAGTTAATAAAACATATTGAAATACTATATTTTTCATGATAAAATAACGATAAGAATAACCGAATCTTTTACTACAAGCGCCTGAATAACTTATGCCAATTATTTCAAAGTTTTGCCTATTACTTACTACATGAGGAGGAACCCATGTCCGAACTATACAAAAGCACCTATCGGGGTTATCTCATCGACCATCATTCCCCCGCACCGCCTGTGGTGACATTAGAAGGGCTCGACCCTGCCGAGTACGAGAGATTCTTTGGGGAAGCAAACATCTCCAACCTCATGCTGTATACAAAAGACCACTGGGGTTACAGCTACTATGATACCAATATAGGTACACGCCACCCGGCGCTAAAGTCTGACTGGATTGCAGAGATAAGTGCCATACTGCGACAAAAGAGGATAGAATTTAACGCATACTACTGCCTGGAGTATGACACCCTAGCCCCTAAACAACACCCCGAATGGGCAATACGCGACCGGGAAGGAAAACCTGTCGTGCTAAAAGGACGTATCGCCAAGTGGGGGATGCCTTGTTACGAGACGGGCTACCGGAAGTACGTCTTAGGGCAGCTTGCCGAGGTGGTGACAAATTACCGCCCCGACAGCTTGTTTCTAGACATCTTCGGCAAGTCTCTGTGTTACTGTGACTGCTGCCGGAAGCTGTTTCGCGAGCGGTACGGATATGACCTGCCTTTCGACACACAATCAGCGGAAAATGAGCTTGCTGCATTCGATTTCGGTGAAAAAGGGCATGATGTGAACGCGTTTCTTGAGGACAGCGCGGCGCGTATGTTAGAGGATGTTATTCGCACAGTAAAAGGCATTGACCCCGATATTAAGGTGACGATAAACTTTGCCGCTCTATACCCGAAACGTATTAGGGATATGCTCGACTACCAATTCACCGAGCCGTGGGCGGGCAACTGGCTGTCAGCGGCATACTCCCGCGACACCGCAAAGGGACAATATCCGCAGTTAGGTCCCGGCGATGTATCGGAGATCTATAACTACCGCCCTGACAGCATCTATAAGCTAGCCGCCGCCGAGATTGCCGCACAGGGCTGCCGCGTGTTTTTATACAGCGGCTCGCAGCATGTGGACGGATCACTGGAGCACACCGAGGCGCACAAGATAGGAGCGGCTTTCCGTGAGGTTGAGAGGTTCGAGCGGTATCTGTCCGATAGAGAGGTTATTGCAGATGTAGCCATTCTGCAAAGCGACAGTTCAACTGCCGCTAAAGCGGGAACACATGTCGTCGTGAACGCTATAGGACGATGCAAAAGGTCCGATGTACATAGAGAAGCTATTTTAGGAGCAATGAAGCTGTGTGACCGTTCGGGTTATACGTGGAAGATTGTCCCCGAACAGGAACTGACCAGGGATGAAGCGAAATGCTTCAAGGTTATCATTCTGGCTGGGATGTACCATATTACGTCCTCTTTATATGAAGTGCTGAAAAACTATCTGCGAGAGGGCGGACGGATAATCGCCGATTCGGAGTGCGGACTGTATAATGAGGATGGGTCAAAGCTTTCGGATTTCTTGGTGTCCGAGCTTCTAGGTGTTAAATTTATTAGCACAAACGACCGTTTCGCCGCCGCCGAATGGGGCGGATATATCGCTCGGCGTGAGGACGAGATTTGGCGGTATCTCCCAGATACATTACCGCCTATGGAACGAATAAACTACCTAGTAAAGCCGGACAAAGCAAGGGTTTTGGGAGATATTGTAGACCCTTGTGTGGAGCTTACAGATACCACATGGGTAAACTGGTGGTGTCCGCCGCCCGCGTCTAGTGCATCTGAATATCCCGCAATCACCGAACACTTTTATGGCGACGGACAGGCAGTATACGCTGCTTTTGATTTATTTAGAAGCGTTAACAATGGACTTAATCTGCACTATGAGCTATTTCGCGGTATACTTGAAAAGCTTGTACCAAAGCCTCGTGTACTGCTTGTTTCCGAGCATCCGGAGACAGTGGGAATAGCCGCATATACACGCGGGGACAGTATCATTCTCCACCATATTTCACATCTGGCGGAGCAGACAGGCGGTGCTTGTCCGGAGATAGACGGCGGGTATCTGCTCGTAGACAGACAAAGCTTCCCTGTAACAGATGCGAAGTGCGTCTATCCGGTCGAATGTGCTCTGACGGTAGAGGAGCAGGATGGGATATATAAGGTCATGCTACCTAAGGTGGGGATTCATAATGTTGCACAGATTTATATTGATTTCCCAACCCATCGGCAGCGTTAAGAAGCTTTTATAGATAGACAGTTTAAAGCTGACACCACAAGAAAAGTGATGTCAGCTTTAAACATAAGCTACACTTCAAAAACTGTAGCTTCTATGTGTTGTTCCGGATGCGCCTCGGTTGTGTAGTAATATATCGCGGCACAACGGGTTCCTCCGAGGGTTACTATACGCGGGTAGCCTATATCGCTGTTTCGGGCATCGTCGCGAAGGATTATTTCATCACCCCAAGTTATGCCACCGTCAGATGATACCTTTGCCTTTATTGCCGGTACAGCACCTCTAAAGCCATAAACCAATACCAATCTGCCATCCTCCAGTAAGGTCATAGCAGGCGGATTGCCGTTTCTGTTATACTCATATGCAGTATCGGCAGCTCGCACCGGATTTGTCCATGTCTTTCCGTTATCAAAAGAGCGGCGCACCTCTATCCAGTTATCGTCAGACCACGGTGAAAGCTTACCTGCCAGCATATGAGCTGTTTCCTCTGATTTCGGCAGCTTATCGTATTGCAAGCGTCTGCGCATTGCGGCGACTAATGTACCGTCATTAAGACGCACGACATCAGGCATTACCGAACGGGGAAGATCATTCGTTATCTCGCCTACTAGCTCTACACTCTGTAACCCATCGTGAGTTTCTGCGACAAATGCACGGTCAGTATAAACTGTTTTATGCTCGTTGGGCAGCTTATACGAGAGAAACAACCTCATAGACTGTTTACCCTCTATATGATAGCATGTTCTGGCTGTCAGTGGATATGAAAACTCCGGCAGTTCATATGGTCCGTCCCAAGTGTGACCGCGGTCATATGATACAATATAAAGTCTGGACAATATTGTTACTTTTGGAGTGGTTATACGCATTACGAAATCGGGATTTGAAAAATCAAAGCCTCCTTCTGGTACAGGCTTTACCGGACTTTTATATATGTCGGATAAAAGGGTTTCGAGTGTAAAGCTTAAACCGCCGTCCATGCTTCTTGCAAATGCTGCATAAATCTCACTGTCCTCGTCTATACAGTGGGATACATCGTTATGCTTATATGTTCCCCATTGAAATGAGACAAGTATCTCGTTCCCCCACTGCCATATGCCGCCGTTTGCAGGCCATGCACCAAACTTTCCCTTTTCATATGCGACTATACTATGCTTCATATGATACGGCGACCGGACGCTTTCGCTTCCGGCCGCCACAACCCACCTTTATATATTATTGTTTGTATATATCGTTTGCTTCCTTAGTAAGAATATCTCCGCCGTTCTTCTTCCAAGATTCAAGTGCCTTCTGATATTCGGCATCAATATCAGAATATTTATTAGAGATTGCTTTTGCGGTAAACTCTGCTATTAGCTTTGGAAGATCGGGATATTCTGAAGCTGATGGCAGTGCCACCTTTATTGGGGATTCATATGCAGGAATGTCCGCAAGCTTTATAGCCAGCTCTATTCTGTTTCCTAGAATATTACCTGCCCAGTAAGGATACATCTGTGTTGTCCAGTTAATCCAAGGATTGAAGAACGAGCCTGTACCTACCTTCATTAGGTTTTTGGTCAGTTCTCCTGCCTGCTCCTTTTGTGCTTCTTCAGACCAGAAAGCTGTCTTTCCGTCTTTGGTTGCGTAGTTGTTATTACAGTCTATCCAATCCCAATGAACCCCCTCTTCACCGTTGGCAGCAGAGGTGTACATCAGAGGATCGGTTGAAACGCTCTCTATGATACGCATGATTCTCTCAACCTTTGCATCAGAGGTCAATGCACCTATCATTGCGTACTGACCGGCAACACCAGAACGTATAACACCGTTACCGCCAGATCCTGCAATACCCTTTGTTGCAGCGCCGTAGAAGCCGTCAAAACCAACTTCTGCCCAATTTTCATTATACTGCTGTACGCGTGCGGTAACTTCAGCTGTAGACGGATCTACTACTACATCAGACCATGTGTACTCCGCTGTAGAGAAGTGATAAAGAATACCTATACGACCCTTACCAAACTTAGAAGCCAAATCGCCAGGACCGCCTGTTCTGTCGGCAGCCATATCAGTTACAAACTCCGGGTCAATAAGCCCCTTATTATACCAATCATTCAGCTTCTTTACCGCATCGATGAAACCGGCATCCTCGAAACCGTTAATTATAGCTCCGTTTTTCTCCATCCACATGTTTGGGATTGCACCGTATGCTCCGAACACAGGGGTAAACCAGCTGTTTACTGCCATATCAGACGGCGCACTCATACCATAGGAGTCTTTTTTGCCTGATTTATTCGGGTCTTTTTCGGCAAATGCAGTCATAACTGTCTCAAGCTCATCAATGGTAGTCGGAGCAGTAAGTCCTAATTCCTTGAGCCAATCAGCGCGGAAGATAATAGGGTTAGGGTATTTACGCGCATAGTTGGGTTGGGGCAGACCATAGAGCTTGCCGCCTATAGTTGAATAGTCAAACAGCTTGTCATCCATTGCCATATTGTATTCATAAAATAACGGCATGTATTCCTTTACCCAATCGATTGACATGTCTCTGATAAATCCCTTGCTCTGATAAGAAGCCAGAGTGGTGAGGTTGCCGGACATCATGTCGGGAATATCCTTA
>CAYSTR010000162.1:0-6379 GCA_964433745.1 uncultured Oscillospiraceae bacterium
CTCCGACATTAAGCCGGAGGGAGATTATCAAAACCTTATTACCGCTATACTATCCGGCTTCTTTGTGCTCTTTATCGACGGCGTGGACGAGGGTATTGTCATAGGTGTCAAGCAAGCCCCGCAGCGTACCACAGCCGAACCCGAAAAGGACAAGGTTATGCGCGGCGCACATGACGGTTTCGTCGAGATTGCGCTGTTTAATGCGGCACTTATAAGACGGCGCATTAGAAACCCCAGTCTTATCATGGAGAACATCAAGTTCGGCGAGGACTCAAAGGCGGACATCATAGTCTGCTACCTCAAGGACAGGTGCAATAAAAAATGCCTAGACATCGTGCTCAATAAGCTGAAAACGGTAAAGGCAGAGGCGATAACTATGGGGCTTGAATCGGTCGCCGAACACCTCTTCAAACCCAAATGGTACCGTCCTCTGCCCATAGTACGCTACTCCGAGCGTCCCGACAGCACAAGCGCCTCCATCCTGGAGGGGAGTATTGTCGTTATAATAGACAATTCACCGTCCGTCATGATTCTACCGGTTCGGTTTGTCGATCTATTCGTAGACTCGAACGACTACTACTTTCAACCGCTTGTAGGCACATACTACCGCCTTATACGGGGCTTTATGTTCGTCATATCATTTCTTCTTACGCCTGTGTGGCTCATTATCCTCGAAAACAGCCAGCACCTCCCCAAGGGGTTGGAGTTTATTCTCATAGCAGAGCCTATCGATGTCCCCATAATCTTTCAGCTTCTGTTGTTTGAATTTATTCTAGAGGCCATGCGCATAGCCACACTAAACGCTCCCAGCTCACTGGGAGGTGCGCTTAGTATCATCGGCTCTCTTATAGTCGGTGACTTTGCCATAAGCTCCGGCTGGGTTGTGGCAGAGGTCATCTACTATATGTCGTTCCTAGCCGTCACATTCTACGCGCAATCGAGCCTAGAGCTTGGGTATGCTGCCAAGGTGCTCCGTATCCTGCTCGTCATAACAACCTATTATTTCGGCGCGTGGGGCTTTGGTATAACCCTGTTTGTGGTGCTTGTTCTGACCGCAATCACAAAGACGGTGGATGGAAAACCCTACCTTTCACCTATACTGCCCTTTATCCCCCGCGAATTTAAGCAACTTCTATTCAGATCACCGCTTAAACGCTGATATAATCGTCTAAGTTCTTTTCATTCTCCTCCAATATATCCAAGACCAGCTTGTCCAGCTTCAGCCTGTCGTCAAACCCCTGTACCGCAATAACGGTGTTAAAACGAGAGGATATATAGACAAGCTGGTTGTGCGCTCCTGTACACCTGTAATCACCGCTCTTGCCTGTCCAGAAGCTGTAGCCGTACCCTGTCCCGCCCTCGTTGGGATAGGGCTTTACCGCACTCTGTACCCATTCCTCGCGAAGCAACCGCTTGCCCTTGTACACACCGCCCCCAAGATATAGCCGCCCGAACTGCACAAGGTCATAAAGCCGCATATAAAGCCCTGTCGCACCCACGACATGCCCAAAGGGGCATCGTTCCCAGCTGAAATCTCTAATATCCATAGCATCAAAGAGATGCTTGCGCAGATAAAGGTCTGCAGTCATGCCTGTCCTTCGCTCTATTATACAGGACAGGAGATAGAATGTGGCATTGTCGTAATGAAAGCTCTTGCCGGGTATACAGTCTATCTTCCGTGACAGAGCAAGCTTTATCCAATCCCTCTCGGGACGGACGTATCTGTCCCCTTCAAACAATATGGTATCGGACATACCCATGGTCTGCGTTAGAAGATGTTCTATCGTAATACCGTCAAGACGCTTGTCATATCCGGGGGTCAGCTTATCCTCAAAATACCCGGTGATGGGATCGGTAAGTTTAAGTATTCCCCTTTCTGCGGCAAGCCCCACTATGGTTGCCATGATGCTCTTCGAGATAGAATAGATGTTCTGACAGGGGCAGGCGGCGGTGAAGGTGTGCTCACCATACTGTCCGTCCCTCCACACGGCGGCACGGTGAAAGTTTACTCTGCTGTCTCCCAGAAATGTTATTAGTTTATTTAGCATATCAGTACCTCCTTGTCCATATAAGTATAACAAATCCATCTGCCTATGTAAACACGGTATATAAGATTAGTGCATTGCACAAATATGGGTTATTTTTATTGTATAGTTGTCCTATTGTTGTTTATATGTAAAATATGGTATATTAATAGGTATATCTATTCCCGATTGGAGCGTAGTATTTATGAATAAGTCAAAAGCATACATCGCGGTTGCGGCAAACATGCTAATATCGCTTCTTTTAAATCTGCGGGTGTTCGCATCGGACGGTCAGAACCCCTCTACAGGCGAACGTACCTTTATTTTCATAGCGGCGGCTGTCGGGGGCGGTGCGGTCATAATGCTTTTACTCTTTACTCTCCTCTCGAAAGGCAAAAAGGGGCGTAAACGCCGGGATGGGAGATAACCTATGACAAATCTTTTGGCGCGTTTATTCATAAAGGATTATAAGAACATAGAAAACGAAGCAGTGCGAAACGCATATGGCAGACTGTCCGGTATGGTGGGTATTGTACTGAATATCCTGCTGTCCGTCTCAAAGATTGTAACAGGTCTTTTGTTCTCGGCGCTCTCTGTAACAGCGGATGGAATAAACAACTTCTCGGACTCTGCATCCTCCATCATCACGCTCATAGGCTTTAAAATGTCGGAAAAACCCGCAGACGACGAGCACCCCTTCGGTCACGCCAGAGCCGAGTATCTTGCAGGACTGTTCGTCGCTATCGTAATAATTCTTCTGGGAACAGAGCTTATAAAAACCTCGGTATCCGCTGTCTTTTCCCCAGAACCGTCAGAGTTTGCACCTATTACGGTCATAGTGCTGGGCGGCTCGATTCTGGTTAAGCTCTGGATGTGGAGCTTTAACCGCAGTCTCGCCAAACGTATTAATTCCATGGTAATAGCCGCCGCCGCACAGGACTCCATAAACGATGTGTTCACGTCCGCCGCCATTATCGCAGGACTTCTGGCTTCATTGATAACCGGCATATCGTTCGACGGTTACATGGGACTTATTGTGGGCGGTATTATCGTCTGGTCGGGCATCAAGATAATAAAGTCTACTCTTAGCACCCTGTTAGGCGAAGCCCCCGAAAGAAAGCTGGTGGAGGAGCTGGCAAAACGCATCCGCTCCTACGAGGGGGTCTTGGGTATACATGACCTCATGGTACACAGCTACGGTTACGGACAGACCTTTGCAAGCGTGCATGTGGAGGTGGATTCGTTAGCGGACATGTCACTGTGCCACGATCTTATAGACACCATAGAGCACGATATAAAGCGGGAGCTGAATGTAAACCTCGTCATACACATGGACCCCTTAGTCATATCGGACGAGACGGTAGGACGTATATATGAACAGGTAAAGACGGTGGTTCGAGGGATAAACCCCAATCTTTCACTGCATGATCTGCGTGTCGTCATCGGAAACCGGATAATAAACATCGTTTTTGATATAGTACTGCCCTCAAAGGTGAAGCTCACCCCAGCCGAGCTGATAAAGAGGGTGAACGGTGAGCTTTCGGCAATCGACAGCAGATATAATGCGGTCGTGACGGTGGACAGGGTGTATGTGGGGCTGCCTAAACACGGATAAGTGTACAACTTTTTTATGAATATTCGGTGATTTTTTTAATAAAATATAAAATATTCAAATATGTGTTGTAATTTCCGAAAAACCTTGATACAATGTTAAATTGTAAAGCAAACAAAATTTTAATATAATGGAGGACATATTTATGGTATTCGAGAAGGTAAGAAAGATTCTGTGCGATCAGCTGGATGTTGAGGAAGATAAGGTAACTATGGACGCTAACATCGGTGAGGACTTAGGCGCAGACAGTCTGGACATTGTTGATCTAATAATGTCTTTAGAGGAAGAGTTTGACTGCGAGATCCCTGACGAAGAGGTTGAGGGAATCAAGACCGTTTCCGATATCGTCAAGTATATCGAAGCAAACATCTAATGAGCGAAGCGGGGATAATCGGTGTACAGGTGCTTGTAATGCTCATGCTTATTGTTACAGGCATCATATGTGTAAAGACAAAGCTGGTGAACAAGACAGGCATACGGGACATGACCAACGTACTGCTTTATGTAGTCGCCCCTGTGCTCATTGTCAATTCTTACCAGACACCGTATGACAATAAAAGCGCCAACCAGCTTTTTTGGACGTTTATACTGGCGTTTGTCATGCACATAGCCGCCATTGCGGTATGCAGTCTGATTATCAGAAAAAGACCCGACCAACGATACAAGGTGGAGAGGTTTGGCGCCATATACTCGAACTGCGGGTTTATGGGCTACCCTCTCCTTTTCGCGCTGTTCGGGCAGCACGGTATATTTTTAGGTGCCGCCGTAGGAACGGTGTTCACCATCTTCAATTGGACCCACGGCGTATTTCTTCTAAAGGGCAAAACCGACACTAAAACCACGTTAAGACAGGTATTTCTCAATCCGGGTGTTATTGGGTTTATCACAGGAATCGTCCTTTATGTCACAAACATTCGATTCCCTGCGCCTGTTCTGGACACTATGCAGCACATCGGAAACCTCAACACCCCGCTTGCTATGATTGTCACAGGTACATTCATCTTTCAGGTGAACTGGAAGGGTATATATAAGGAGTACCGCGTATTTATCGTTGTGCTTTTAAAGCTCATTGTTATGCCGGTTGTCATGCTCCTTATTCTTCTGCCCTTTAATGTGGACAAGACCGTTCTTGCGGTCATTTTGGTCACGACGGCATGTCCGTCTGCCGCTGCTACGTCATTCTTCGTAGGACGCTTCGGTCACGACGGTGTGTACGGTTCAAAGATGGTAGCCGTGACGACACTTCTGTCTGTAGCCACACTGCCGCTTATGGTACTTTTATTCGTTCGCTAGACCGCGTGTGTCTATCTCATATAAAAGCCGCTGGAGAAGCCGTTCGGACGGCACCTTCTCGGGCTTTTCTCCTTTTATAAGCAAAAGCCCGAAGCCCTCGCCCCCGCCGCATATGCCGATATCGGCACTGTCGGCCTCTCCCGGACCGTTGACCACACACCCCATGACCGCCACCTTTAGGCGTTTTTTTATGCCCGAAAGCGCCTTTTGGGTCTCCTCTGCAAGCCCTATCACATCCACATTGGTGCGTCCGCAGGTCGGGCAGGATATGACCTCTACACCGCCCATAAGCCCCAGTCCCCGCAGAATATCGCGGGCGGCATGTACCTCCTCCACAGGGTCGGCGGTGAGCGAGACGCGTATTGTATCGCCGATACCGTCAACCAGAAGCGCACCTATCCCCATGGCAGATTTAATTATCCCCATACGGCGCGTCCCCGCCTCGGTTACACCCACATGCAGAGGGTACGGGCATGATTCGTGCAGAAGCCGGTACGCTGTGACGGTGTCCCTTACATCGGATGATTTTATAGACACGACTATACTGTCAAAATCCATACTTTCTAAAAGCTTTACGTGGTTCATAGCGCTATCGCACATAGCTTCCGGAGTAGGTGCGCCGTATTTAGCCAACAGCTCTCTTTCCACCGAACCGGAGTTTACCCCCACGCGGATAGGTACACCCCTTAGTCTGCACGCATCCACCACCGCTTTCACCCGCTCCCGCTCTCCTATGTTTCCGGGATTTATCCTTATCTTGTCCACTCCCGCCGCCACAGCTTCCAGTGCCAGGCGATAATCGAAATGTATGTCTGCTACAAGAGGGATGCCCGCTCTCTCCTTAATGTGTGGAATGAGCTTCACGCTCTCCATGTCCGGCACAGCCACGCGGATGATGTCACATCCCGCTTCCATGAGCTGTACCGCTTGTTCTACGTTGCCCTTAATGTCATGCGGCGGACGGTTTAGCATAGACTGTACCGTAATCCCGCTCCCTCCCAGTATAATACTGCCAAGGCTCACTGTTTTTCTGCTCATATCGGTTACCTCTTGTCATTAATACGTAGATTATAACACGTCCGGCACACATAGGTCAATACCCGCAAAAATGGACGAAGCACTGACGAACGGCTATACCGTTTCATACCAGTGCTCCTTATATCTAAACCCCTCTTAAAAGAAAAATAGCCAAAACTATCTATTTAGAATTATTATACATGGTTATGTAGAGCAGATGTATAACAAAAAACGCCCGATTTTTACCGGACGTCCTTTTTTTGATAAAATTCACCTCGACAACGCTGCACAGTGTGCTATAGTCTGCTCTAAAAGAAGCCATTTGTCCGCTCTGCTGGATTTAAGCGCTATATCGCAGTCCGACAGGAGAGAAACTATATGTAATGTGTAGATGAATGTGTTGTTATGCCGTCCCAAGTGCATGACCTTACAT
>CAYSTR010000163.1:0-6378 GCA_964433745.1 uncultured Oscillospiraceae bacterium
ACCGACAGAGCCGGAGGACGAAGCCGATTTTGACAGATAACCGCCTATGGGCGGGGAGATGGTGGAAAAAACCATGTTTCCGATACTTATACTCATAAAGGCGTTCATTTTACTTTTAGTTGATGGATAGTCGAAAATATAAAGGGCGAGACTGGAACCGCCAATCATTGCGATAGAAAAGACTATCTGCCCCAAAAGGAAAGCTTCAAAGCTTTTAGCAAACATAAAAATTAATGGTGCAGGGATGCTAATCGCCCACGAGAATACGACAAGATACTTTATTCTTATAAATTTTACCAGATATCCGCCGACAATTATTAACACCCCAAATATGTATGTCATTGACATTATTATCGAGACAGAGATATCGTTATGACAGTACTGTTTTATGTATATGGGAAAAAGACCAAAATAGAGCTGCAGACCAAAGGCCCATATTGCATCAGCAACGAATAGTAACGTTACATCGATGCTAAACTTCCTGTTTTGTGCTTTTTCGGGTGTGTTATAACGCAACCTTTATCACTCTCTCAAATCTTTTTATAAAGTTAAGGTTATTAATAGTTATCTGTATTTTGACTTTATAAGATTATTGTTAGCTTAAAAATTAGTCGGGAGGAATAATAATGAACACTAATCCAATCAATGACCGGGAGTTAAGCGTACTAAAAGAGCACCTGATGGTAGGAGGCGGCAGTCAAGGGCCTTGCCTTGTAAAGGGGAAGGGTGTAAGAGTAAATGACAACAACGGACACAGTTATATAGACTGTACATCACAGAGCTGGGCATTGTATCTGGGTTATTGTAATGATGAGGTAAGGGAAGCGGTATATGAGAGCATGGGGAATCTTACCCATATTCATCAAAGCTTTGATACAGAGTGCCGGGCGCGTCTTGCTGATAAGCTTGCATCTATTGCGCCAAAAAATCTAAACCGTGTATCCTTTACCGTCGGAGGCGGTCCAGCTGTTGAAGCGGCAATGAAGATTGCTATGAAGAATATGCCGGGAGCACAAAGCTTTGTGACGCTGTGGGATGCGTATCACGGCAGTACACTGGCTACTTCGGGAGCGTCCTGGACTTCAACAAAAGCCGCCGGTGAATTTGTGGGCGCAGCGCAGTTTCTTCCCAATTTAAATACAAACTTTGTCCGTGTTCCCAATCCGTATTGTTACCGCTGTTATTTTGGTCAAAACTGTGATAACTGCAATCTGATGTGCGCAGAGATGTTGAAGCTGACATTGGAAAAGGGCGTGTGCGGACCTGTTGCTGGGGTTATTGTTGAGCCGATTCAAGCAAGCGGTGGGCAGATACCAATGCCCAAAAAATATCTGCAAAGGGTACGGGAGATCTGTGATGAATACGGTACACTTCTAATTTTTGATGAGATACAGACATTTTGCAGAATAGGTGAATTTTTTGCCGCGTCATTCTATGATGTGGAGCCGGATATTATTGTTCTGGGAAAAGCTCTGGGAGCGGGATTCCCCATAGCGGCTATTATTATTCATGATAAGTTAAAGGGCTTTGAGATGAATGCAGAGGAGCTTCATACCTTTGCCAACAACTCGATGGCGCAGGTTGCGGCACTTAAACAGATAGAGATAATAGAGCGTGACGGTCTGCTTGAAAACACCCGCAAGATGGGCGCATATATCGCTGACGGAGTAAGAAGGCTGCAAAAGGAGTTTACATGCATAGGGGATATCAGACAGATAGGATTACATATAGGTGTGGAGCTTATTAACGGTGACGGCTCACATTTAAGTAAAGAAAAATCGGCTGACCTTAAAAAGACGGCGTTGGAAAAAGGGCTTATCTTGGGAACGGGCGGATATATGCGAAACCTAATCAAGATTAAACCCCCGCTTATTGTAAGCTTGGATGAAGCGGATGAGATTCTATCTATCTTTGAAGCTTCACTAGACAGTGCAGTCGGAAAGGGCTAATGGTATGTCGTTTAATATCTCGCTTCAAGGTAAGACTGCGCTTGTGACCGGCGGGGCTACGGGTATCGGTGCAGAAATCTGCCGGCAGATGGCTAACGCCGGAGCAAATGTTGTGATAAATTATTATCATTGCGATGCCGACAGAGAGGCGGCAAGGGAATTGGACGGAGAAATCCGCCGCAAGGGCGTTTCGTCCCTGTGTATTGAGGCCGATGTCTCAAACGAGGCGGAGGTTTCATTGATGCTTGAAAAAACTACCGAAGCCTTTGGCGGAGTGGATATAGTTGTCAATAATGCGGGTGTACTGATTAATAAGAGCTTTGACGAGCTCAGTTATACTGATTGGCGCATGGTTAACGGTGTTATTCTCGACGGAGCTTTCCTGGTGTCAAAACACTCACTGCCGCTCATGAAGCCAGGCGGGAACTTTATCATGATAACTACAAACTGTACGATTAACGGCGGAGGCGGCAGTGCGGCATATCCCGCCGCTAAATCCGGTGTAGAGGGTCTCGCAAAACAGATAGTCGTCGATTATGCTTCTAAGGGAATACGCGCAAATATTATCCAACCGGCAGTAATCGATACAAAAATGTTTAGGATACGCTTTCCGTCTGACGAAGAGGTCAGGAGATACGGCGAACGTATGCCTGTCGGAAGAGTGGGAACGCCGGAGGATATTGCCTATGCTGCGGTTTTTCTGGCTTCGGATATGGCATCGTATATCTGTGGGGTGACATTACAGGTGGATGGGGGAAGAACATTCTACAGTAAAATGAAATAAGCCCATAAATATACGTGACAAAAGCGCGTCATTCGGTATTGGCAGAATGACGCGCTTATATTTTACTAAACAGTAGCACCGGATAAAGAGGAAAGCTCGGCACTTGCCCTCTCTACAATTTTATCTATCTCTTTAGAACGGATGTCATCAAGAATAAACGGCGAAACACCGCTTAAAAGCTCCATGCAGCGGTTATGTGCGCGTTCTACCGGATCGGAGAGTATTGCTTCATTTACGTTGGTGGTCTTTAGCTTTGTCATAAATCCGGGAATGTGAATGTTCTCCTTAAAATTTAAAGCGGTGTGATCGGTGTCGATGTGCAGCCCGCTTATTCCCTGCCCGCGTATAAGCTCCAGGGATTCATCTATCTGCGACTGCGTTATTCCGGATGAAATCTTCGCGGAAGCTTCGGCTATCTCGAGATCCAGCAGCACCTGTTCCATTGAGTGGACAACACCCGCACCTAAAAGTCCCACGGGGAAAGTGGGTTCACCGGCAAGGCATGAGCCTAGGCACTTGAATGTGCGTTCATATATAGACAAAGCACCGGGGATGGGAGAATCAATAATCCCCACACCTGTACTGCATTGTAACCCATACGAATCTCTGAAGAGCTGTGCAACGAGGAGATCAATCTGTAAACATTCGGGAGAGGAAAAGCAAGCGCATCCAGTAACCGGGTTGAGCGAACCGGATACACAGCTTGCTTGAACCGGCACGGTTTCGTCCATAGCCTTGACGGCAGTCCATACGCCCAGAATCTCGGCGGCGGCAACAATGGCGGCTGATACTGGATAGACCGGTGTGGATATTCCCATAAGCGGCATGGGCAGGATGAAGATGCACAGCTTGTTTTTTATCATGTCCTCGATTATACCGGCCTCCGGTCTGGTCAGTCTTAACGGTGATTCTGTGTCGTGGATGTTTACAAAAATAGGACTGCGCACATATTCATCGGCTGAACCTTTGATGATTCGTCCAATCTCCATGAGGTAGGGCAGCTGGCGGCGGTCGATGATGGATGAACAGCCGGGTTTGGATGAATTTTTGGCTATTAAAGCGGCGCCCTGTATAGCTACCATCTTGGGAGGTACATCGCTTCCGTCTGTCTCTTTTATGTAATGTACAGGATTTCCAACCGTTTTTATCTGCGGCAATACCTCCGCAAGATGTATAGAACGTAGAAAATCATCCCTTTTTGCGTATCTGTTTGTCTTTAGTTTATGGTCGTAGTATAAAGGCGCACCGCCTCCCAGACTGGCTTGAACCTGCGGTGTTCGGTTGCGAAATGGTGTATGCCAGCTGAATGTAAGCTGGTTTTTATATTCTGCTTCATCTGTGCCTTTTATCTCTTTTAACCGTGCCTCTTCGTCACGCTTTGCTGCTTCTATAGTCTCGATAATCATATCTTTGGGAATTTTAGCTGTCTCATTATCGAAATCAACTACCGCTCCCTTTTCTTTGAGTGCTTTAAGAAGTGCGGCGTTTTCAATTCTCATTCCGGGTTCTGCAAGTATTTTTAGGGCGCACTCATGTATCTCTTCCAGCATCCCCGGAGTTAAAATTGAATAAAAGCTGTTGTGGTTACTCATAATCTTCTCCTTACTATACTTATCGTACCGCTTATTACTGGAATCAGTATACCACTACGTTACTGTAATGTCAATCTAATAAAGCTATATAGTGTAATAATTTATATAAATCACAATGAATGAGTAGTAATAATAGCATAATTATACTATTTACACTAAATATACTTTCAAATATAAATAAATAAAATATTTTTGAATTATGTATTGACATTTTTGTGACTTAATAGTATAATGATTTCAACACTTACAGAACAAAAATAAATATGATTTAATACATAATGCACAAAATTGATACGGAATATTACATAAGGTAAATAGAGGTACTGTAATGAACAGTCTTTTAGGATTAGATATTGGACATTCCGGAATAAAAGCTTCACTAATTGATCAATTTGGTTTGGCAGTGTTTGAAAAAGAGGGTCTCACCGCTTGCACTAAAAGCGATACATATTTCGAGATTGAGATTGGCGAGATAATAAGCACTATTAGATTAATTATGTCGCGTTTTAAGGAAAAAAACGAACAGCTATATAAATGCATATTATCGGTATCATTTTCCACCGCCGGTGAATCAATAATCCTCTTAGACAAAGCTATGAATCCGCTGACCAATGTGATAATGGGTCTCGACAGCCGTGCATTAGACGAAGCGGAGATAATAAAGGAAGAGTTTGGAAAACACCGCCTGTATGAAATCTGCGGACAGCCGGATGCCGACCCGGTTTGGCCATCCTCAAAGCTTCTCTTCTTTAAACGCCATATGCCGGAGGTGTTTTCTAAGACACGGCATGTTCTTCTTTTACAGGATTACATAATCTATAAGCTCACAGGAAAGCTCTGTTCAGAGCCCACTCTAATAGCGACATCACAGTATTATGATATAAAAAGCGGCACAATCTGGAGTGGGATGTTAGACTATCTGGGTATAGATAAGGAGTATATCCCGCCGGTTGTAAAATCCTGCACTATAGTCGGAGAGATTACAAAGGACGGAGAGGATACATTTCTCATCCCCAAGGGTGTATCGGTATCGGCGGGCGTTATGGATCAAGTTGCCGGGGGGATTGGAGCGGGAAACATTTCGGGAAGCATAATAACAGAGACCACAGGCAGTGTCATTGCCGTATCCTCAATCTCATCGGATATAGACAGTATAGTTTCCCTAAATGTTCCGTATCTGCCTTTTATTGACGAGGGAACATATTTCTTGCTTCCGTGGGAAAAGACCGGCGGCAATCTTTATAAATGGTGGAGAGACCGGTTTAGCAGTATTAATGGTAAGAATATATCGTATCAGGAGCTTGATTTACTGGCTAAGGAGGTGAAAGCGGGATGTAACGGAATGATTATGCTTCCCGCATTATCGGGATCGGTATTTCCGGTAAGCAATCCGTCCGGGTGCGGGGTGCTTTATGGTATTGACTGGTCAACAGATTTTGCTTCTGTAACAAGGGCTGTCTTAGAATCCGTTGCGTATGAACTAAGGGATATAATTGAAGCGATAAAACCACTTATTCCATCCCATGCTTCGAGCATAACCTCTCTTGGCGGCGGAGCATTGAGCCCGCTTTGGTGTCAGATAAAAGCTGATGTAATAGATATGAAGATTTCGGTTCCGCTGCACAATGAAACATCGGCGTTGGGTGCTAGCTTTATTGCCGGTTTAAGTGTGTATGGGAGAGAGTATCTTAATAATCTTATAGGTACTTATGTGGTTGATGCGGCAACGTTTGTACCTGATAATGATAATTTTGATAGCTATAATAAAAATTTTGACAAGTACAGAAAGCTTCGCAGATGCTTAAATGTATAAACCTTATTAATTTAAGAAAGCAAGGAAGAAGAAATGGAAGAAATATTAATTAAGAAGTTACCCCGATATTACAGATATCTAAACGAGCAGCTCGATAACAATATTACAATGATTACCTCCCAGAGGTTAGGCGGGCTGATGAATGTATCGCCGTCACAGGTAAGACAGGATTTTGCCCGGCTCGGCTACAGCGGGCACAAAAGTGTCGGGTATGAGATAGAGAAGCTTATCGAGAAGATA